>NZ_PIZD01000021.1:0-21177 GCF_010365615.1 Actinomyces sp. 565 | reverse complement strand
GCCGACCAGCACCTCCAGCCCACCGTCAACGGTAGTCAGGTGCTCCTCCAATGACGCCGCTGACTCTCGCCGAACCGCAGCGGCCAGCGACACTAGTCCCCGCGAGGAGTCGATGGGCTGGCCGGACTGGGTACGCAGCCGGTACATGAGGTCGGAGCCGGCCGGGTCCAGCTCGGCAAGTCGTACATCACGCGGCCACACGGCTGCTAGCACGTGTGCGGCGGTAGTGGCACCGGGCGAGCCCTTGGCGGAGGCGACGGACAGCAGCATTAGCTCTCCCCGATCGGCTGATCGGAAGCGGTAAGGACCACGGCAATACTCCCGCTTGCGTTAGCGGCCGCAAGCTTCGGCGCATCGGCACTGCTGACAATAAGCGACAGCACGCACCCGGATGTCCAGTCGTTGCTCGAGCCGGAGCTGGAGACCGCAGTCAGCACCTGAGCACTACCCACCGTGATTGAGCCGCCGTTGATGTCAACGACGTCCACCACATCCCCGGCAGCCAGCCCTCCGGCCGGGAAGCGCCCGCTCTCGAGCGAGACGCCTACAACTTGGCTGCCGGCCCCCGGTAGCGGCGACGTAAGCAGCTGGGAGGTGTCGAGCAGTTGCCCCTCGGCTATTTCAACGCGGGCGGTGTGCCCGATCACCTGCTCCGCCTGAGTCGCCTGAATAAGCGTGCCGAGCGTGGAAGACACCGGAGTCGATGCGAGGTCCTCGTCGGTAATCACTTGCCCCGCGCGTACCGTGCGAGCGGCAACCAGGACCTCGACTCGGTGGTCCGCACGAGTAGCCAGCAGGCCGGCGAGTAGTGCCCCACCTACGATGAGCAGCACTGCCAGCGCGGCCAGCAGCGGACGCCGTTCACGGGGCGCGGAGGGCAGGCGCGACGCCGCCTGCTCCCGCCGGGCGCGGGTGGACGACGAACCGCGCGCATCACGGTCGCGGCGCCGGGCGACGCGTCCATCCTGGGGTTGAGACATCTGTGGAACCTCGTGAGTAAGAACTGCTGGACAGCCGTACGGTACTCCCGAGACCGCCGGTTACGCCACGGCATCTTTCCAGGAATTTTTGAGGCAATGCCAACATCTCTAGCGAGCGGACACCCGTGGATCCGCAGAATCCAGCCGTACCCTCGGATCAGACACAGGGCCGACAAGCGCCCGCATATGGGTAGTTCTACCCAGGCAGCTTGCGCCGCAGGGCCAACCGTGGAAGTCTAAGGCGCGCCGGTACGCGAGCTTCGTCACGTACCCATCTCTGTCAAAACAGTGAGACAGTGATGTATCCGCACCTGAACCCTAGGAGTTATCCAGTGGCAACTACGACCGCAGACCTGGACACCCTCGAGGCGCTCTACAACACCCTAAAGGCCGATGTGGAGTCCGCCCACTCGATCCACTCGGACACGGACACCGCGCTGAACAACGCCAACTGGGAGAGCCCCAACGCGCAGTCCTTCCGTGAGGCCTGGGAGGAGTTCAAGCCCAAGCTGACCGCCTTCGAGGCCGTGCTGGCAGACGCCGCGACCGACGTGGCGCGCAACCACAACAACATCGCCGCCGCCAACGGCGTGACGGACGCTACAGACCTCGCGGACGTCGCCTCCTACGACGCCTAAGGCTGTCGGCGAGCCAAGGCGCGGGGTGGCCGACGCTCGGATTGCACGGTCCGGCGCGTCGGCCGCCCCACCTCAACCGCCCCTTCTCAAGGTCTGCACCATGCACTCCTTGTGATCCATACCCTCACCCTGCGGAGCTCTCAATGATGTCAAGCCACCCCGGCAAAGTCGGCGGGACAGGCACCCAGCCGCCATCAACCAACGCTCGCCGTCACCACCGCTTAGCAACAGGCCTACTAGTCATCCTCTTGGGCTGCACGCCGCTGGCGGCTTGTTCCTCGGGCTCGGACGAGAGCAGCCCGGGCATTCCTGCCTATGATCCGGTCGCTGCGGCCTCAGCAAGGGCCTCGGAGTCGGCCGCTGCCGCCGCGGCATCCTCCTCTGCTGCGGCCTCGGCGGAGGCGGCGGGTGTGGTGACCGCGGAGTCACTGTCCACCGACCGCTACATAGTGACCTCCATTCCCGAGGACCTGGACGCCCAGCAGACCGAGGTACTCAAGGCCTTCATCAACTACGACCAGGTCACCTGGAACATCTGGTTCACCGGCACCGGCGTCGAGAACGCCCAACCACTCATGACCGCAGAGGCATATCAGACTCTCAAAGACAACTACGAGCCTATCTCGGACGAAACCGTTGAAGGAAGCCTGCGAGTTGCGATTACCTCGGTGGCCGTAACCGCACCAGACCCGGCCAACAAGCATGCAGAAGTACGAGTCTGTAGCGATCATTCCGACCTGGTCGCATATGACGCCAACGGCAATGACGTCAGCAACCCTGAAACCCTCCAGGGCCGTTACGAATACATTTTTACTATGGTATACGAGGACGGCAGCTGGAAGGACTCCAACGAAGAGCTAATTTCATCCAACGAATGCGTGGCGTGAAGGATGCGGTCTACAAACTGGGCAACATCAATTTTTTGGGCTGCGACACTGTGCCTGGTCACGGTTCTGGCGACCACGCCAATAGCACAAGCCGATTATGGGCGCGATGCGAGCTCATCGTCTGGTTCGGCGTCTTCGGGCGAGGACGGCTCGGTGCAAATATCGGTTACCGCACAGTACACGCCCGCGGCATCGGATGGCTCTGGGGCAGGCGGAATAGCAGTGTCGTCGCAGACGGTGACAACTACGGTTCTTCCTGTGTGTTGGCACACCGAAGGGATGACCGGCGAAGAGCTGGCGGAGTGGATTGACTCCGGCAACATGCAGCGCACTATCACAAACCAGTATGGCATGCATCCCGACAACAAAGAAATGGACGAACATATCGCACGCTATCCGGACTATGAGTCCCACGCCGACGACACCGAGGGACACTGGTATTTCCCGATCTGCTCTTCGGGCCGCGTCCCAAATAATGATCTCAAGGTATTTTCACCCATAGCTGATGACTTCTTCGCGAACAACGGCCCGGTGTGGGTTCCTGCCGACGGGACTCCCCCGGACCCCGTGGTCGATGGAACGACCCTGGCACGGGCTGCCTGGGATGCAGTAACCATCCCCACAGCCACAATCGCTTACAACCCGACATACGGGGACATGCAGGCCACCATCGTGGGCTGGGACACCTGGGTGTGGGCCACGGGCGACACCCCCAAGGAGGTGACCGTGACCGCGACCGCAGGCCCAGTAACCGCCACCATCACTGGCACTGCCTCGATGCTGACTTTGCAGCCCAAGGACGGCACTGCCAAGTGCACGGGGTTCGGGGTCCCATGGAGTGAGGACAACGACTCCAGGGGAACGGACTGCAAGATCGTCTTCAACCGCTCCAGCGCCCACTTCAAGGACTCTGTGACGCCGGTGGACGTCAAGGTGTCCTACGCGATCGAGTACACGGCTTCTGATGGCGCCACCGGAACCATGGACACCCACACCACATCCACAACCACCACCATCCCGGTAGCCGAGATCCAGACGCTCAACACCAGACCAACCAAACAACCCTAGCTATTCTCGGACAGGTTACAAAGGCTTCCAGAGAGTCGCTATCGCTAGGTCGAATGAGTTTTGAAAGGAATGTTTGTCAATGTCTGGTCCGACCCCCAGCCCGTCGCCAGGGCCTGCGCCCTTCCCGGTGGATCAGTTGCCCACGACACCACCGGGGGATGGTGAAGACTATAACTACAAGAAGATCGCTTTGAAGAGGGTGGTTGACGCGCTTGAGCAGGCTCAGGATGATCTGGATGCGGATCCGGCCACCGAGGGTATGACTCCCAAGTCCACCCTGCTGACCCAGGGCCTGGGCGGAGAGGACTCCGTGTGGCAGTCCCCGCTGGCCGACACCATGCACGACACGCTGGTGGGGGTCATCGACTCCATGATCTCCAACGTGCGTAAGGCCACCGTAGAAGTCAGCAGAGACTGGGAGGGCGAGCCTACCTATGTTGACGAGGACGACTACCGTGCAAAGTGGGGCAGTGAGCAATGACTTACGTTTCGCTTGACGCCGACGGCGTCCAGGACATCATCGACAAGCTGACCGACTACAAGAACCAGTCCGAGACCAGCTGGGAGACGGTAACCAGCACCAACCGGATGCAGGACTATCCCGCGTCGCTGGCCGGACGCTCCAACACCGCTGGCAACCACGCTGACGCCCTGGATGACGAGGTCAAGTCCCTCAAGGCCCGCCTGGCTGCGGCCAAGGCCGCTAACGAGGGCGGTATCACTACCACTGCTGATGACGGCACTATCGCCTACTGGCTGCCCGAAGGCACCGAGGACACCGACGACAACGTCAAAACGCACAATCAGGTGGACAAGGTCAACCAGGCCCGCGCCGACGCCGAGAAGATGGTGGACTACTCCATCAACGGCTGCACCCCCGAGGAGTGGGACGAGCTCATCGGGCGCGTCCAGGCCAACCAGGATGACGCGGTCTACGCCAACACCATCCTGGCCAACATCGGACCCGGCCGCCTGCTGGACCTACCCGCCGACATCCAGGACCAATTGACCTTCACTCACCCACAGGGCATCAGCACCACTGAACGGCCTGATGCGGGTGAGGATCTGGCCGACGCTCTGGGCCACATGCTGGCTACTGCCTCCAGGACCTGGGACGATGCGAAGGCCGAGGCCTACGCCAACCGGCTGGTGGACTATGCCGAGGAGAAGGGCAAGAACCTGCGCATCGGTGCGCTGAACCAGATGCTCGCCGCTTCCCGACAGGCCGACATCGACTCCGACGGCACCCCTGAGGAAATCGGCCTGGACTACAACGACGTGTTCCTTGTCACCCTGGCCAGCCGACTGGAGGACTACAGCCCCGATCCTGGGAGCTTTCAGCCCCAGGGTCGGGACGCTTACAACAAAGAGTTCCCCATAGGCCCAACAGATAATCCGCTGGCCGGGGTGGTGCATGCCATGACCGGCAACCTCGACGCTGCCACCGAGTGGCTGGTCCCCAACCCGGACGGCACCACCACCCCAGTAAGCGCGAACGACTCTATTAAGCACGCCAAGCGCATACAGCAACTCATAGAACAGGGTCGGCTTCAGAATCAGAAATGGACTACCGACTGGGCGATGCTCGCCGACCGGATCGACCGGCTCTCCTCCCCCAGCATGGCAGACCCTGCCAGGCAGTACAAGGAGTCCGCCCGCGCCACCGCCACCTCCGGCATCCTCAACGGCCTCGGCTCCGGAGAGGACCCTCTGAGCCTGTCCCCCGACGCCCGCCGGTCCGTCGCCGCGGTCATGGCCCGCCACCCCCAAGGCGTAGACGCTTCCACCGAGAAAGGCAACGAGGGCGCGCCACTGGGCATCGGCTCCGGCTCTGACGGAGGGACCAGCTACTACCCGCTGTTCACCGACCGGGCGCTGACCAATCTCATCGGCCAGGTTTCCCTGGATGAGTGGGCCTCCACCACCCTGGGCGGCGCCATGACCGACTACCACACCCAGCAGCTCCAGGACGCCGTCAACCGGTACAACAACACCGGCGACGCTGCCGCCCTCCAGGAGGCCGTCAGGTCTCAGAGTCGCACCAACGCCTTCTTCGCCGGGGCCGCGGCCCACCAGCTGGTGGCCATGGCAGAGCAGACTGACTCCGCCCACGACGACGCAAACTCCGTCACTTCGTTCCTGGCCGGTCTCATACCCGTGGCCGGCTCAGTGCTGTCCCTCGGCGTCGACCTGGGCAAGCCCTTCGGTACCGACAACACCGACCAGGCCCGCAACCAGGCCGAAAAGATCGAGAGCACTGCGGCTGCCGCCAACAACCGCCAGCTCACCCTGGCGCTGCTCAACTCCGGCCTGTACAACGAAGAGGACCTTAAAGCCGTCCTAGAACGCGCCGACAACCTCGGTTACGTCCTGGACATTATCATCGATCAGGACGGAAACAACCTCACCCAGAACATGACCCCCGAGCAGCTGGCCGACTCCAACACCCGCATCGGCCTTTCCGAGGTCGGCAACAACCTCCAAAGCTCCACAAACCCGGATCTCAACAACCTAACCAAAACCAGAAAAGACGGGTTCGACGACGGCTGGGGCACCGCTAACCCCGACAGCAGCACCGCGCCTAGCCACACATGGGGCGAGGGCGAGACGGACGCGCAGGACGACGAGGACTAACAGAGCCCCACCACAACTAGCGCCACGTCGCAACCACCAGCGGAGAAAACCAAGCCATGCTTCCAACACCCACCAACCACCACAGGCGCAGGCCCGCAAACGGCAAGCGGCGCCGTCTCCTAGCACACCGCGCTGCCCCTACGATGCTCACAGCGCTTACGGCAGCGTGCCTGGCACTAGTCGGCTGCTCCCTAATACCCGGAAGCAACCAGGCCTCGCCCTCCGCGGCCCCGGCAACAGCAGTAGTCCCAACCACCGCCCCCACCGGAGAAGACGAGAAATACACCTGCCCCGGCATCCCCAACACAGCCCTGCACGCCATGTTCGGCCCAAACATCACCATCACCGCCTCAGACAAGAACATAACCACCGCCTCCGAGTGCCGCGCATATCATCCAGGCCGGGACAGAATGGTCTTCTACTCTGCGTTCTGGTACATCTACGACGAACGCGGCCCATGGGACCACGGATCACTAGCCTGGGGGCCGGAGGTGTCATCCTTCACCTTCGAAGGCATAGACGGGGAAGGCGAGGCCCGCACCTCCAGCCCCGGCGCCGAAACCGACTACGGCAGCACCGCGTTCACCTGCGGGGACCACTACCTCGCCCTGCGCATCGACCACGCCTCGGTCATGGCAGGCGACATGCGAGAAAACCTCATCGCCCTGACCCAATCAGCCCTCCCCTGGCTCTGCCAGAACCAACCCATCCCCGGACTAGACAAAACCATGGAACAAGCCCGCCCCTACTACGCCTACCCCACACCCCTACCCTCACCCACCCCCACAAGCACCCCAAACAACTGACACCACTAGCCCAGACAACCAGTGCAACCAATCCGCCAAGAGATACCACCCAATATGCGTCCCCAAGCGCCCACGACCAACCCGCCCCACCACAAGCTCGCTGCGTACTGTGCGACGTCCAGGGGCCTAGGGGCCTCATGACTAATACCCGGCATGCGAGACCCCAGCATCGCTGGCGATGACAGCCACACCGGCTGCCTCTACCTCCCGGCGCAGCGGCATAACCACCTGAGCCCAGGTGTGGCGGTACGCTGCCGCGGAAGAGCCGCATGATGGCGCACATGGGAGGCTATCCAGCGGGACACGATGCGGGCAGTGAAATCAGGGGCACCTAAGCGTGGCACGATAGGACACCCGCGCGGTACGTATCACCTATCGCGTCCCCGCACTCATCCAACAGATCCAAGACTGCAGCGCCAGCACTCTGGCGAGCCATTCCAAGAAGGAAGACAAGTGAAGAACGTTATCCGCAAACTCGCCGTCCTGCCCCTACTCGCCGTAGCCTCAGCAGGGCTGGCAGCCTGCTCCGACGCAGCCGAGACCGCGTCCAACAACATCTCCAAGGCATCAGACAACTTCGAGATCAACCGTCGCATCGTCTTCTTCAACGGCATCACGGACAAGTACCTTCTCGAGATAGAAGGGTACTGCTCCATCACCGCCGACAGCGAAGACAGCCAACTGGAGGTCATCTGCCTGGTCGGCAAGGACGAGGACGGCGGCTACCTGTTCAAGAAGCACTTCCTGGGTCTGTCTGACAACGTCACCTACTTCGTCGAGCAGACCGACGCCTCGGCTGCGGACCCGTTCCACTACCGTGTGGTGTACCGTCCCGAGACGATCATCCCGGACATCGACTTCCAGACCTCGGGTGGTAACACCTCTGCTTCTGGTGACGATGCTACTGACGCTGCGTCAGTGACCGAGGGCGGGGAGGAGTCAGCATCCAACCCGACCGGGGGCGCCACCCAGGACTCGACCCTGGACCGCGACGGCGATGTGACCGCGCCAGATGACGAGGACTGACAGGCGCCTCACAGGCTCTCGGGACTGCGCAGCCAAACGGCATCGGCGGGGCGCAGACCCGTGTAGCCGCGGTCGCGCACGCGTGCCGCGGCGAGAATACCGATCACGGTTGAGGGGTTGTGCAGCAGGCCGCGCATGACTGCCTCCACGGCGTCGTCGAAGCGCACCCAGGTGGGCTCGAACTCCGCCTCCTCGGCCTCGCGGACGGTCCGCGCGTCCTCCGGCAGCAGAGTCAGCTCGCGGGCCAGGAAGGTGCGTGCCCCCTCGGTCGTGAACCCCGGCGAGGCGTAGGAGTCGACCAGCACGTCCCAGCGCGCCGCCATGTAGTCGGTTTCCTCGGCCAGCTCACGCTGCGCTGCCGCCAGCGGTGACTCCCCAGGCACGTCAAGCAGCCCGGCTGGAATCTCCCACAGCATGGCCCGCACGGGGTGACGGTACTGGCGCACCATGAGGATCTCGGCGGCCGCATCCGCCTGGGAGGATTCACTTCCCTCCCGCAGTGCCACGACGTTCACGGCGTCATGGTGCGCAACCGTCTGACGCCGCACCGGGGCGAGCCCGTCTGCGAGTATCACGGCGTCATCGTCCACCGTGAAGATCGGCCCTGACCAGGCGCGCTCATGACTGACGACGCGACGCGTCAGGTCGTGGACATCCCTGAGCCGACTCGGCTGATTCACTGGTTTCTCTCCTTACGATTCGGTTTGTTTCAGCGGTGGGCGACGACGGCCTCCAGTTGGGCGGCCAGGTCGGTGCCGTGCGGCAGCCGCTCGGCCGCACGCCGGGCGCGTTCCCGCACGCGGTCACGGGCCTGTGCATCTCGCAGCAGCCCAGTAATCGCGTCCGCAAGCGCCTGCGGCTGCGGGGGCACCAGAATGGCGCCCCCACGGGCGGTGGCGGCGGTGCCGCCAACATCGGTAGCCACGATTGCTGCGCCTGCCTGCAGGGCCTCCTGGAGGGCGATCGGCTGGCCCTCCCAAAGGCTGGTTTGCACGACGACGTCGGCTGCCTCCATGAGCGCGGGCACATCCTCTCGCCGCCCCAGCAGGTTTACCGGCAGCGACTCGGCGCCGATACGGGCCTCGGCCGCGGCCCGTCCTGGTCCCTCACCGGCAACCGCCCAGGCCAGGTCCGGCGTCCTGCCGGAGCCATCCGCGGCCTGGGCGGCCACCAGCGCCGCGGCATCCAGCAGCAGCTCCAAGCCCTTCTGGGGCGCCAGCCGGGCGACGGTCAGTATGCGCCTGGGGGCGCCCCGCCAGGCCGATTCGACGGAGGAGGCGCGCGGCGCCAGGTTCTGTTCGTCTCGCCTCGGCGCAGGTATGACAGCGAGCTCGACCCGCTCGGCTCCGCGGTTGCGCTGGCGTTCGGCCAGATCCGGACTGACCGCAAGAATGTGGTCAGCGCGCGCTGCCACCAGCTGCTCCAGCCGGTTGCCGACGGCGGTAGTGAGCCGTCCGCCGATCGGCTGGTTATGGATGGTCACCACCAGGCGGGCACGGCCCGGGCGGCGCCTACCCAGGGCCAGCCCGGCCAGGGCCCCGGCACGCACCCCGTGAGCGTGGATGACATCAGCGCGGCGCCCGAGCCGACGCAGCCTGGCGATTACCGCTCCGTCGCCGGGAGTGGGACGCGCTCCGATCGTGAGGGGCTCGGTGCGGGCACACCCGAAGTCGGCTCCGGCGATCACCTCAGCAGGAGCCTCCACAATCACGTCATGGCCCGCCTGGGCCAGGATTCGGGCGCACTCGGCTACGTGGGCGCGCATGCCGCCAGCAGCGCTGCCCGACACCTCCATGATGCGCAAGCGGTCCGAGTTGGCCCGTGCTCCTGGCCGCTCGGCGTCTTCCACGTATGAGTTCATCTCATCTCCTGTGACTCTTGCTCACCCGCAGCGGCGCGGCCGTGCGCCCTGGGACGAGCACGCCGACGCCGCAGTGCCGTCAGCATCTCCCGGTCCGCCACAAGTATGGCGGCACCGGTGGCGGCGGCAGTCACCACCGCCCCGGCGGCTCCCGCCGCCACCCCGCCGACAACACCTGCCGGCTGACGGCTGAGCCAGTTGCAGGCCCCTCCGAGCACGGCGGCCACTGGCACCGTTACCGCCAGTACACGCGCCGTCGGCGCCAGCACCCGTATTTCCATGCGACCCGCCAGTGCCACCAGCAGCCCGGCCCCGGCCACGCACATCCCGGCAGTCGTGCCCAGGGCCAGCGCCTTGAGCGTGGCCACCCCGTCGCCGCCGTGCGGAGCGAGCAGCCGCACCGCTACCCATGATGCGAGGGCGACCGTGATCCAGCCGGCGGCAGCGGCGCATGCGGCTCCCCGGGCCCGATCCGCGGCGTACAGCGCACGAGTGACCTGATAGATGAGTGCATAACCCACCAGGCCCGGCGCCAGCAGGGCCAGAGCGGTGCCCATGCCTTCGACGTCCGCCAGCAGGGAGAAGAAGCGTTCGGCACTGTCCGCCGCGGCGAATAGCATTCCGGCCCCTCCCACGGCCACGCCTGTCACCAGCGCGGTAGAGCGGGCCGTAAGCAGGCGGGCGTCGTCATCCCCCCCGCCCCGCGTGAAGGCAGCGGCGAGCCGGGGGTAGATCACGGTGGCCACCGGCACCACCAGCACAGCGTACGGCAACACGTAGACAGCCTGCGTGTACTGGTATACGGCCACTGTCCCGGTACTCCCGCCCGCCCGGGCGAGTGCAAGTACCGCCACGACGCTGAGCTGCTGGGCGAGCAGAGTCCATACCCCGGCGCTGCCCAGGCGCAGTGCCTTCGCCGCGGTCCCGCGCCCCAGGCGCAGGGTTGGCCGCAGCCGCACCCCCAGCCGGTGCACGGGCCACAACAAAGGCAGTGACAGGGCCGCAACCCCGAGCGTCGTCCCCCAACCAAGCACCTGCAGGGCCACCGGGGAGCCCGTATCCGCGCCGGTGCTCAGCAACCCGTACACAGCGTAGGTGGCCATAACCACCAGGCTGGAAAGAACGGGTGTCAACGCCGGCCAGGTGAAGCGGCCGTGTGCCTGGAGCACGCCGGTCAATACCACGCCGATCCCGTAAAGAGGAACCTGTAGGGCGAACATGCGCAGGAAGGACGCCACCAGGTCGCGCTGAATACCGGGATCGACGCCCTGCGAGGCCGGGAACCATCCGGCAAGCATGTCGGCACAAACCGCCAGGAAGAGCGCCAGCGGAGTAAGTACCACCAGCACCAGCCCCAGCAGTGCGGAGGTGGTGCGTGAGACCTCGCCTTCGCGGTGTGCACCAACCGGGCCGGCCAGAAGGGGAACCACTGTGGCGGCCAGCGCCCCGCCAACCACCACCTCGTACAGTACGTTGGGTATCTGGTTGGCGGTGGCGTAGGCGCCGGCTACGGTCCCGGCGCCTACGGTGGTGGCCTGTACGATCCAGCGCAGGAAGCCGAGCGCCCGCGAAACCAGGGTCAGTCCGGCAACGCCGCCGGCCGCCCCCAGGGCTGCATGTCCCCTGCTACCGGACGTGTCGGATCGTGGGGCCCCGGAGTCATTACGCACTGTGGTGGGCACGGTCGCGGAGGCTGATGCGGACGGAGGCGTCACGGGGGCCGGGCGGTTCACGGAGCACGGCGCCCGATACGGTCAACGGCGGAAAGGATGCGGTTGCCCTCGATGACCCGCGTGAAGGAGACCTTCTCACTGGCCAGAACCAGCCCTGTCCCGGTAATCGCGGCCACTACGCGCAGGGTGCGGCTCGGGTGCGCGGCCAGGGCGGTTCCCACCAGGGCTCCCAGCGCGTTGGCGCCGGTGTCGCCCAGCATGGTGACCTCTCCCAGGTCTCCCGGCAGTGCCGCAGCAGCCGCGCCCAGGGCACCCGCGGCGAAAACACGACTGGAGGCAGCCTCCCGGCGCTCATCGGCCAGCAGCGGTGCGCTGGCCAGTACCGCTGCCTTGAGTGCGCGCCCGGGACGCAGATCCAGCAGGTTGTGAAGATTGGCCCAGGAGGCGATCACGACGGCGCTGTTAGCCGCGTCAGCCACCGCCTGCGCTGTATCCGCATGCTTCCTGGTGGTGGCTAGCAGCCCGCCGGCTACCAGTGCGCCGCCGCCGATAATGGCTACCTTCAACACGCCGGTGGTCAGGTGGCCGCGACGCAGGGCTGTCAGGTGCCCCTTCAGCCCTTTGGCGGGCGTGCCGCCGTCGTGAGCACCAGCATCTAAGTCGTCAATCAGGCCGGCGGCGCCCGCGGCCGTCACCGCCGTGACGGCCGCAATCGCGGCATTGGCTCCAGCCGGCTCGGTGGGCCGGTGCAGGAGCCGCTCTGAGCAGGCGCCTGCGGCCGTGGCTCCGACTGCAACGCCGACGCCTCCGCGCAGGCTGACGGCGCGGCCGTGGAAGTTCGTGCGTTCAAGGCGCCGCTCCCGGCGGTCCGCGCGTCCCAGGGCCGCGGAGGCCGCCGCAGCGGCAAGCGCGGAAGCCAGGGATGCCACCACCGCGCTGCGGGCTGTGGCAGCGCTTCCCGGCGGCACGATGGGCGTCATGGCTGCAAGCCTAGTCGGCGTCAGCGGGAGACGGGCGGGATAATCGCGTCGGCGCCGGCGTCGAACCCGTAATTCCCCACGGTTCCCGCGGCTGTGGCGGCGAGCGCAAGCGGGGTAGACACTGCGGCAGTGGCCTGGCCCACGGAGTCCACCGTGGTCACGGGAGACTGCGCGGTGCGCAAAACGGAGACGATGTCCGCCTGCGCGTCGGCCGCGCCGACGACGACGGTCGTGGCTGCGGACGCCACCCCTGTCAGTGCTGCGGTCCAGGCGGCGGAGTCCTGCTCGGCCGTGGCTGCGGCAGTCGGCTCGCTCCCGTCGGGGGAGGCAGCAGTACGCGGACCTACAACAACGATCATGCTGGCCGCGCCGGACAGCTGCGCATCCACGGTGACCAGGGGGGTGTCGGATGCTGTCAGCAGTTCCATCAGGGCGGTGGCGTTGTCTCCCTCGGTGGTCAGTGCCTCGGCCAGGCCCTGGCCGAGGACGGCATTGCCGTCTGCCGCAGTGCTCTCCAGGTAGGGAGCGAACTGGCCGGAGTAGGTCGAGCGGAAGGACTCCCGGGAGACTTCGGCCCACGCCGCAGTTAGGGTGACCCGGCCCGTAACCGTGGCGCCGGCGGTCTCGATCTCGGTGATGATGTCGTCAATGTCTCCGCCCTCAGCACCAGGCATGACCACCATGGCCACGCGCTGGTCCTTCAAGGTGTCGGGGAGCAGGGACTCACCGACGGCCGTGATGTACTCGTCGCGGTCGTTTACGGCCGTCTCCGTCTGCTCCAGCCGGGACTGGAGGTCATTCCGATCTGCCCGTAGGGAGGTGACCTGGTCATTCAGGGCGGTACCGAGTGAGTTCTGCAGCGGTCCGGCCCCCAGGACGACTCCTACGGCGAGGGCGAGGAAGACGGAGATGAGCGAGACCAGGTGGTAACGGAAGTCGATCATGAAGAGTCCTGTACTTGCTCAGACGGAGGGTGTGCTAGGGGTAAGTCCCACCAGGGACCGGAAGAAGTTGACCAGGTCGTCCCAGACTGCCCCCGACAGCCCGAGGAAGGTCTGGCCCCCCGGGGTGGAGGCGAGGGCCACGAGCAGGGCAACCAGCCCAGCCAGGGCCAGCAGCCCCAGTTGCCAGCCGGAGATACGCGCCCGGTACAAGCGGGACACGCCCTTGGCGTCGATCAGGCGCCCGCCCACCTTCAGCCGGGTCAGGAAGGTGGAGGACATGCCGGCGCGTCCCTTGTCGAGGAATTCCAGCAAGGTTGCGTGCGTACCCAGGGCGACGATGAGCTCGGCACCGGCCTCGTCGGCGATCAGCATGGCGATGTCCTCACTGGTGCCGGTGGCGGCGAACACGGTGTGCTCCACCCCCAGGTCCTCAACGCGTTTCAGGCCCGGCGCGCGCCCGTCCCGGTAGGCGTGGACAATGACCTCGGCACCGGATTCCAGGGCCTTGTCAGACACGGAATCCATGTCACCGACGATCATGTCGGGCTTGAGACCCGCTTCAAGGACCGCGTCGGCACCGCCGTCCACGCCGATGATGACGGGCTTGTACTCGCGAATGTAGGGCTTGAGCGCCTTGAGGTCCTCTTTGTAGGAGTAGCCGCGAACGACGACGAGCACGTGCTTGCCGCTGATTGCCGTGCGTATGTCCGGCATACCCACCCCGTTGAGGAGCAGGTCGCGTTCACCCCGCATGTACTCCATGGTGTTGGCGGCGAAGGCCTCCAGCTGCACCGCAAGCCCCTCCCGGGCGGCCTCCATGAGCGCGTCGATGCTCTCCCGCGTCTGAATGGTGCCCTCGGCAAGGGCAGCAGCGTGATCGGGCCTGTCCGCACTGCCGGACTTGCCGGCCCCGCCTGCCTCATTGCCGTGCCCGTGGCCGCGCCGGTGGTGAGCGCGTCCCTCCACCTGAACGCTGCCCGCGTGCTCGGAGTCGGCGTCCAGGTCAACGGTGACACGCTGCCCGTCATGTAGCCGCATGATGTCCGGACCAAGGTCGTCGATCAGCGGGATGCCCGCATCGATGAGAATGCCCGGGCCGAGGTTGGGGTAGCGGCCGGACACTGAGGGGGCTGCGTTCAGGACGGCCATTGGCTTGCACTCCACCAGCGCCTCGGCCGCCACGCGGTCAAGGTCAACGTGGTCGATCACGGCGATCTCACCGGGCTGGAGCCGTTTGGTGAGTTTCTTGGTGCGCGCGTCCACCCGGACCATGCCGCTGGGACGGTCCGGCGCCGGCTGGGCCTGCTTGCGGAGCGAAAACGGGAGCCTCACGACTGGGATTGTGCCATGCGGGCCTCGTCGATCAGCTCAGCGGCATGCCGAAGAGCGGATTCTGAGTCATCATGGCCGGAGAGCATGCGGGCGAGCTCCCGGACCCTGGCGTCCCCGGTGACAGCCAGGACGCGGGTTCGTACCGTCGGCAGGTTGTCCCCGGCATGCTGAGGTGCGGGAGCGTCTCCCGCAGCATCGGGGCCCCTCTCCTTGCGTACCACGAGTTGCGTATCCGCCCATGCAGCAACCTGGGCCAAGTGAGTTACTACCACCACCTGGTGGCTACGGGCGAGCCTGGCAAGACGGCGTCCTATCTCCCTGGCTGCGCGGCCACCCACGCCGGCATCAATTTCATCGAATATGAAGGTACGGCGGTGATGCGCCGAGTCCCTGGCCGGGTCATCGTGCTCCGCCTCATCTAAGGCGGCCTCGGCGAGGACCACTTCCAGGGCCAGCATGATCCGGGACAGCTCACCCCCGGAAGCGCCCTTGCCCAAAGGCAGTGCCGGTGCACCGGGGTGGGAGACGAGCAGCAGGGAAACGGTTTCAGCGCCGGTGGGACCGAGCTCCTCTAGCGGCTCCAAGTCGACTACGAGCCGCGCATCCTTCATCTCCAGCCCCGCCAGCTCCGCATTGACTGCCTGCTGCAGGCGCTCGGCCAGGCCATGCCGAGCGGCTGAGAGCTCGGTGGCAAGGTCCTCCAGCACAGCTTGCGCACCGGCGAGGTCCTCGGTCAGCTCGGTAGCGGCACTATGTGATCCTTCTAGCTCCTCTAGGCGGGCGGCGGCTGCCTCGCCCCAGGCGAGCATGGAGTCCACGTCGTCGAGAGCAGCGCTGGGACCGCCGATCTCACGGCAGGCACGCGCGAGTTCTGCGCGGCGTTCCTGTACCCACGCCAGGCGGGCCGGGTCGGCGTCGAGCGAGGCAAGGTATGCGGACAGCTCCCCGGCAAGATCCGCGCTAACGATGCCCAACCGATGCAGGCGCTGACCGATCTGCGTGAGGGCCGGGTCGACGTCGGCGACCCGGGCCAGGGCCCGTTCGGCAGCGGCGATCAGAGCCGTCACGTCAGCAACCTCGGGACTAGCCGTATCCTCATCGCCGGCCAGGGCGGTGCGGGTAATGGTGGCGGCACGGCGCAGGTCCTCCGCATGGTCCAGGCGTTCGGCCTCAGCGGTCAGGGCGGTGTCCTCCCCCGGCTGTGGGGCGAGCTTCTCCAACTGCTCCAACCAACGGCGCAGGTCCTCGGCCTCGGCGCGGCGTGCCTGAGCTCCGGCATGCCACTGCTCCAAGGCGGCTGCCGCAGCATTTCTGGCCTGATAGGCCTCGGCGTAGCGGCGGCACAGGGCAGCGTGGCGGGGGCCGCCGAGGCCATCGAGCGCCGCACGCCCGGCGGAGGCAGAGCGCAGCCGCAACTGATCCGCTTGCCCGTGCACGGAGACCAGACGCGCACCAACATCTGCCAGCACGGTCGAGGGTACTGCCCGGCCGCCGAGGTGGGCACGCGAGCGGCCCGAGGCGGGAACGGTACGCGAGGCAAGCAGCAAGTCGTCGTCGATTTCCGCGCCGGCGTCCGCCGCACGTGATGCGGCACGCGAGTACGGCGAGAGGACAAACGCTCCCTCGACCAGGGCCCGGTCGGCGCCGGCGCGGACCACGGTCGCCTCCGCGCGCTGCCCCAGTAGCAGTCCCAGCGAGGTGAGCACCATCGTTTTTCCGGCGCCAGTCTCCCCGGTCAGGGCGGTCAGTCCCGGGCTGAGCTGGAGGTCGGCCGTCTCTATGACACCGAGGTTCTCAATGTGCAGGGATTCAATCACTGCGTATCGCCGTCCTGCCCGGGGAGCGTTGCCGGGACCTCCGCGGTACGCCACCCCTGGACGGGCAGATCGAACTTGCGTACCAGGCGCGTGGCGAAGGGTGCGGTGTTCAAGCGTGCCAAGCGCACTGGGCGGTCCGCACGAGTGACGCTGATGCGTGATCCCGTCGGAGCATCGAGGCAGCGGCGCCCATCGCACCACACTTCTGCTCCACCGAACCCGGCGTGGTAGATGACCACCTCCAGGCGTGAGTTGGGACTTACCACGAGCGGTCGGGTGAATAGCGCGTGCGCGGACAGCGGCACCAGCAGGAGCGCCTCGACTTCGGGCCAGATGACCGGGCCGCCTCCGGAGTATGCGTAAGCGGTGGATCCGGTGGGCGTGGCCATCACCAGTCCGTCGCAGCCGAAGGAGGAGACGGCCTGGCCGTCAACCCCGACGGCTACCTCGACCATGCGGGCGCGGTCCCGCTTCTCCAAGGCCGCCTCATTCAGGGCCCAGTCCCGGCTCACCGATCCGTCGGGGGCCTGCACCTCCACCTCAATGGTCATCCGGGTATCAACCACGTACCTGCCGGCCACGAGATCCGCCACTACCTGCTCGACGGCGTCGGGATCGGCCTCGGCGAGAAAACCCACGTGCCCGGTGTTGATACCGAGCAGCGGCACGTCGCGCTCACGGGCGACTTCGCTGGCACGCAGAATGGTGCCGTCTCCACCCATGACCAGCACCAGGTCGACGTCGCCCTCGAATCCGGGCTCGACGGGTTCGACGCCGTGCGCACGCAAAGCCGCCTCCGCCCGCGCTACCGCGGTGGCGGTGGGCGCGGCCCTGCGATGGGGCGGTACCGGTTTGTCGTTGAGGTCACGCTGTAGGACCATGACGCGCCGTAGGCGCGGCTGGTCCGCTGCGGCGCCGACTGCGGCGGGCCCGTCCGTGGGTGAGGCGGGGAGTGCGGCGGAGCCGCCAGCGCCTGAGTCAGCGGTCGTCCCGGGGATGACTCGGGTCTTCATGTTCGCCTCCTTCCGTGCGTCGGCTGCGGTCGCTGCTGCGTCCTGCGGGTCCTGCCGCGACTGCCTGACGCACCTCGTGCCTTAGCGCAGCTCCCGCCAGGTCCGCCGACGAGTCGGCTTGCCCGGCATGCATGTTCACAAAGTACTCGACATTGCCCGCCGGCCCGGGTAGCGGCGACGCGGTGACCGCATCGATTCCGAGTCCCAGGCGGTGGGCGCAGCTGCACACATTCAGCACCGACTCGATGTGTAGGTCGGGGTCGCGGACCACTCCCCCGTGGCCGAGGCGCTGTCTGCCGACCTCGAACTGGGGCTTGACCATTAGCAGCAGGTCCGCGTCAGGCGCGGCTGCGGCAACCAGCGCGGGCAGCACTGTGGTCAGCGAGATGAAGGACAGGTCGCCGACGACGAGTGCGGGCGCCGGGGCAACCGCCCCCGGGTCGAGTGTGCGCACATTTGTGCGTTCCAGCACAGTGACACGCGGATCGTTGCGTAGGGACCAGGCGAGCTGACCGTAACCGACATCCACCGCAACCACATGCGCGGCACCCCGGCGCAGCAGCACATCCGTGAAGCCTCCGGTGGAGGCGCCGGCGTCAAGGCACCGACGACCGGCGATAGGCGGCGCCAGTCCGCGCTCGGCGAGGGAGTCGAGTGCGCCTGCGAGCTTGTAGGCGCCGCGTGATACGTAGTCATCCCCGTCCGGGGCGGTCACCTCGATCGCCTGCGCCGGATTGACCTGACGGGCGGGTTTGAGCACGGGCACGCCGTCGACACTCACTCGGCCGTCAGCAATTAGGCGGGCGGCGTGGGCACGTGAATGCGCCAGTCCTCGCCGGACCAGCTCGGAGTCGATGCGGATAAGTCGTGCCATGCCGTGAGGATCCCGGTTCTGCTCTCAGATCTGGGTCTGGCGCAATTGGCCGGCGAGCCCATCGTGGATAGCTGCCAGTCCGGCCGCGCGCTCTTCAAGCGGCAGGCCGGCGAGCGCCTCCAGGTGTGCCGCCAAGTCCGGCGCGGGACCAGGCGCCTGCACGGGCTGCGGCCCCGGCTTGGGTGTGGCCGCCTTCGGGAGACTCTTACCAGACGTTGTTCTTCCTAATTGTTCAGTCTTTTAATTCTGTGCGACTTACGCTAGAAATAGTTCGCGCGAATCGTGTTCCTAAGCGGTGACGTTAAGCTCTGGCACGTTCAAGCCGTCGGCGCGGCCCGAGTGTGCATCGGTGTACTCCCAGAACGCGCAGGCGAGGGCTCGGTAGGCGTCAAGGCTGACCGTGGCGGAGTCGGCGTCCAGGAATCCGACTCCCTGGCCCTCCGCGCCCGCGGAGGTCACGTGCCACCGCTGCTCCCCGACCTGCCACCAGGCCTCGCCGTCAATGACGGTGCGCTTTGGCTCGGGATGGGGCTGCAGCAGTCCGCGCAGGTCAGTGTGCAGGAAGGTGGGACGCTCCTCGGGCGCTGCCAGCAGCACGTCGCGAGCTGTGCTGACTCCTGTGAGCACATGCAGTCCGGGGATTTCCGCCGCCCGGGCTCCGACGTGGTCGGTGTTGAGGCGGTCCCCCACTGCAAGCGGCCTGGATCCGCCTGCCCGGCGCAGCGCTCGTTGGTAGATGCCGGGGAAGGGCTTGCCTCCTGCCAGTGGCTCCTGCCCCGATGCATTGGCGACCGCTGCGACGAGGCTGCCGTTGCCGAGCGCGAAGCCGCGCTCGGTTGGCAGAGTCGCATCTAAGTTCGTGGCGACGTGCAGTGCCCCGTTTGTGATCGCGTACAGTCCCTCTGACATCATCGCCCAGTCCACGGCGGCGTCCCAGCCCTGTACGACGGCCGCCGGGGAGTCCTGTGCGCCGGCGACAACCGTGAATCCCTCATCAGTCAGTGCCTGTCGCAGACCCTCTCCGCCGATGACGAATACCGGGGCGCCGTCGGGCACGTGCTCATGTAGCAGGGCCGCGGCGTCCATCGCTGCGGAGAACACCTCACCGGGTGAGGCGTCGATATCATTCGCCGCGAGCTTGTCCACCACCGCTTGTGGGGCGCGGGAGGCATTGTTCGTCACAAAGACGAGTTGCATCCCTAGCCCACGCGCACCGTTGGCGCCTTCCGCTGCATGGGGGATCCGGGCGTCCCCGGCGAAGCAGACTCCGTCAAGGTCCAGTAGGGCTACATCGAAGGCCGCGGCCAAGGGCTGGTCACAGCCGCTCATAAAAGCGGGATGGCTGCCTTCAGCGCTGGTGGTGGACTGGTTAGCCATGCTGCTCCGTCCAGTTATCGACCTGCGCGTCGTCCGTGAGGCTACTGGACGCTGCCTGCGCCGCACCGACCTCACCGGCGGACTCCGCCGGGGTGCCGTCGTCATTACCGTCCCGATCCTCCGGGCTCGTCTCCAGCCCGGCATCGGGCGAAGTCGGTTCTGCGGCACGGGACTCCTGCTCGTAGTCGTCCTCGATGTCGTAGACCTCGACCGGCTCGACCGGCGCTTCATCATCCTTCAGTCCGATGCGCTCCCGGATCTTGTCCGCCTCCTCTGTACGGCCGAGCTCCTCCAGGCGATCTGCGCGTACGGAGTGCAGTCGACGCAGAGTCTCACGGTCACCACGGAACATCATGATCGCCTCTTCGATCACGACGAGCCCGAGCTCGCTCTGCCCCATGTCGTGGCGGATCCCCGAGACCACCATGGCGATCTCCGCCTCTTCCAGGTCGTCGAGCTGCTTGGGATCGGCTTGCTGCGCAACCTTCAGCGCCTGGTTGTAGCGGCCGAGCGCACGCTCGCAGTCGGCCTCTATCGCGCGGTGCAGGTCCAGGCCAGACAGTCTCCTGGCGGCCCGGATTTCCCGCAGCGCGTCGTTGTAGTGGCCAGCCAGGTACGCGGCGATGCCAGCCGACTCGCGCACCACCGCGACCCTGCCGGCGTGAGACGCCGCATAACGGGCGTGCTGATAGGCCAGCTCGGGATCCGAATCCAGTAGGCGCTGCACCATGACCAGGTGCCGTGCGACGTTCTCCGCGTTCGCCCGGCCTAGCGCGCGCAGCTCGCGCCGCGCTGACGCCTCCAGGTTTTGCGGCTGTACCTCTGCCGGCACCGGAGGCTCAGGCACGCGCGTACGTTGCGGAGGACGAGAGTCTGCGCCCCGCCGACGCTCGGCCCCGGCCCGGTCCGAGCCGAACCTGCGCCCGCTGCCGCGGCGCCCACCGCCGAGGCTGTGCTCATCCCTGCGTGAGTGGTCCCGCCTACCCAATCGGCTGGAGCCTGCGCGACCGTTGCCTGAGCGCTCATCATCACGCCTGCGGAACCCGTGTCGGTCCTCGCCCCTACCGTGTGAGCCCCGCTGACCGGAGCGTCCATCACGCCTGTCGTAAGCCATGCTTCTGCTTTCTACCCGTACACCAAGTGCTGTTACGTCTGTCGACTCTCCAACAGCCTACCTGGCGGCGGTATCGGTTGTGTGTGTGGTTGTGGGTGGGTGGGTGTGCCGGCGGTGTCCTACTCTCCCGCCCGCCTGTCGGGGGCAGTACCA
>NZ_PIZD01000020.1:0-18731 GCF_010365615.1 Actinomyces sp. 565 | reverse complement strand
CGTTGCACGACCTTGGTGTGTGTTCCACGACCCCCGGGTGGTCGTGCAACAGGCACCAAGGTCGTGCAACGCAGCCAGGGTCGTAAATCGACATATTGCGCGGCACCGCTCACCGACGCCGCAGCCCGAGCATCGAGCCCTCGCACAGGCCCGACTCCAATCTCGTACCCGGCCGCAGCAGGACGCGGTTGGGTCTGAGCGAGGCGACAACCCCGGGCGGAAAGGCCGCGAGGATCTTGTCCGCCAGCGCGCGCAGATCGCGGAACTCCCCGTAAGTCACGCGTATGAATCGCCAACCCATGGCCTGGATGGCGTCCTGACGCAGTTTCTCCTGCCAGGCGTCCTCCCTGGTGTTGTACTTGACTCGGCCGTCAACCTCGATGACGATCCCGTGCTCGGGCCAGCACAGGTCGAGCCACCACATGCTCGCGTGGTCGCTCACCCGGTACTGCACTTGTGGCGCCGCAAGTCCGAGCACGAGAGTCAACCAGCGCATGACGCTTTCGCCAGGAGAGTCGGCTAACGGCGTCGCCGCTTCCAGTACGGCACGTGCTTGTGCAATTCCGCGCCTGTGCGGGGATCGCTGCAGCCACTCCTGCCAGGTGTCGCGAGCCCGCTTCTCGGCGTCTGCATACGCACGGTGGTCGTTCGGCTGCGATCGGCAGTACAACCGCAGCGCCGCGTCGGCAATCGCCAGGGCGTTGTGTGCGGGCTCGTCGAACGCACAGTCGAAGGCGGTGCGTAACACGGTGGTGACCGGCACCCCGCCGACCACGGTGATGTCTTCCTCCGGGAGGTCCAAGTGTCGGCGCCAAAGCATGATCTGCCGGCAGTAGAAGTCCTCGTGTGCGCTCGACCGCGGCGGTCCCGTGGGAGGCACACTGATCAAGGGCAGCGGCGTGCCAACTCGCTTGGGCGTGCTGGGAACCGCCAGGTATACGTCCGGTTCCTGGGTCATCATTGGCAGGCCAAGCACAAGGGCCGCGGATGCGTGCGTGAGGCAGCACGCGGAGCGGTGCGTTGTTTGCGCGGTTATGGCGCGTGCCAAGGCCAAGGTATAGCGATGCTGCCAGCGCTTCGCCTCAGGGGCTGGAACCCAGTGAATGCCGGGAGCAAGCCGCAGCGCGGAGCGGGGGAACTCTACGCCGGCGCGGTCATGCCGACCGGTGTGAATCAGCACGGGAAACAGATCACGGTCGCGAGCACGGTCGTGAGCTAGGTCAGGCGAGGTGGGCATGTCTCCAGCATTCGCCGAAGTTGGGTGCGATGACCACTCTCGCATCGTCGACTGTGGATAAGTGGGTGTCTGGGGCGCCGCTAATGGTATCCGTGGGTTTTGGTGCCTCGGCCGGCCAGCATCCGCGGGAGTAATCCGGTGGTCCACGCTGTCCGTACTCCTGGACCGCTGGTCGGTCTCGTTTTGCGGTGCCGCGGGCCTCGTACTGCACGACCTCGGTGACACTGCACGACCTTGGTGTGTGTTCCACGACCACCCGGGGGTCGTGCAACGCACCCGAAGGTCGTGCAACGCACCTGGGTTTGGCCCGGGGATGGGCGGCTGGTCGGCGCACACCTGCCAGGCTCGTGCCGCCCGAGTTGCCTCAAGCCGACTCAGGCCGGAGCCGGTCGCCTCAGGGCGACGTGCCTGCGCGGTGCGCGCGGATCGACGCCGCCGGCGGGCATGATGGCCGTGTGAACGACGAGACGACGCCAGCCTCTGCCGCAGCGCCCGCCGAACTGCCTGTCGACGGGCCGAGCAACGTGCACGCCGGGGAATCACCTACCGGCCGGGCCGATACCACTGCCGGCCCGCGCGCCTCGAACCCGCACGCATCCCTGGCGGCGCACAGCCATTCCGGCCCTCTCAACCTGGGCGCGGCCGAGGCCCGGCGGGTGCGCCTAGTGCTGGCGGCGATCGTCATCCCGCTGGTGGTGGCCACACTGATCGGTCTGATCGTGCTGTGGCCGAGTGGGAACTCACTGGTCGGCTCCCAGCCCTTCACCGCTGACGGCGCCGCTCTCGAATCGGCCACCATCACCTCCCTGAACACCGCCGCCTGCGCCGACACCACCGGAGCGCTGGAGGGAGTCGCCAACGAATCGCTGCTCGCCGACGCGGTGTGCGCGCGCATCACCTCCGGCGACGGCGAGGGCCTGGTCATGCCGGTGCACATCCCCTCCGAGTCCCTGGCAGCAGCCGAAGTCGGCGACCACCTGCAGGTGATGTACACCCCCGCTGCGCTGGCCTCCGGCACCCCGTACGTGTTCGTCGACTACGCCCGCCAGGTGCCGGTGGCTGCGCTGGCGGTGGTGTACCTGGTACTCGTCGTCGCCGTCGCCGGCCGTAAGGGTGCTCTCAGCGTGCTGGGACTGCTGCTCGCAACGGGCGTCCTGCTCGGTTTCATGATCCCGGCGCTACTGGATCTGGCCTCACCCATGTGGGTGACGCTGGTGGGCGCCTCGGCCATGATGCTATTGGCGGTCTACGTCGCCCACGGCATCTCCGTGCGCACCACCACGGCACTGCTGGGCACCTTCGCCGGCGTGGTCATCACGGTCCTGCTATCACTGTGGGGCGTGGACGCCGCTAACCTCACCGGCGCCACCGAGGAGACCGCCCTGACCCTCACGGCGATGGTGGGCGGTATTAACCTGCAGGCCTTGCTGACCTGCGGCATGGTGGTGGCGGCCCTGGGCGTGCTCAATGACGTCACTATCACCCAGGCCTCCGCCGTGTGGGAGCTGCACGCCGCCAACCCAGCCCTGGGCCGTGCGCGGCTGTTCACCGGAGGCATGCGGATCGGCCGTGACCACATCGCCTCCACCGTCTACACCCTCGCCTTCGCCTACGCCGGCACGGCCCTGCCGCTGATTCTGGCGGCCTCGCTGATCGACCGGCCGCTGGCCGCCACCCTGCTTTCGGGCGAGATCGCCGAAGAGGTCGTGCGCACCCTGGTGTCATCCATCGGCCTGGTACTGGCCATCCCGGTGACGACGGCGATCGCCGCCGCCCTGTGCCGCACCGGAGAGCCTGCCGACGCGTGACCGCGCCGATGCGGGAGCCGGTTGCGACAGGCTGCGTAGGCCCATCACCGGGTTCCAGGCACAACTCGGCGGCTGAGCCGCCGCGCGCAACGCACCGGCTCAACCGCCGGATACGTCCAGCTCGGCGTCGGCCAGCAGTGCCCGATCCTCCTCGTCCAGGAAGGGAGAGTCCAACCAGCCCTCGGGCAGGTGCGGGGAACGCGGACTACCCGCCCGCCCACGCGGTCCCTCCGCCGCCGGACCCGGATAGGGCACATCCTGCGGCAGCCGTGCACGCATACGTGCCAGCGCGGTGTCCAGTTCCGGTAGCGAGGACACACGCATCAACTCTGCGCGTGCCGCGCCACCCACCGGGTAGCCCTTCAGGTACCAGCCGATGTGCTTGCGCAGATCGCGTACGCCCCGGTCCTCACCCAGCTCGGCCGCCAGCAGTCGCCCGTGCTCCTTGATCACGGCAACCACCGCATCCAGGTCGGGGCGGGTCCGCCCGGACCGCCCGTGCATGGCTGAGACGATGTCTGCGAACAGCCACGGCCGTCCCTGGCAGCCGCGCCCCACCACGACGCCGTCGCAACCAGTCTGCTCAAGCATGGACACGGCGTCGTCGCCACTCCACACGTCCCCGTTTCCGAGCACCGGCAGTGCGGTGGCCTCCTTCAAACGGGCGATCTGCTCCCAACGCGCGTGGCCGGAGTAGTGCTGCCGGGCCGTGCGCGCGTGCAGTGCCAGAGCCGCGATTCCGGCGTCTGCAGCGATACGGGCCGCATCCAGGAAGGTCTCGTGCTCGTCATCAATCCCCAGGCGCATCTTGACCGTTACCGGCACTTCGCGCTCGCGGCGGGCGGCCGCGCCGGCGGAGCGTGCAGCCTGCACCGCCGCACGCATGATCGCCTCCAACAGGTCCCGCTTCCACGGCAGGGCGGCGCCACCGCCCTTTCTAGTCACCTTGGGGACGGGGCAGCCGAAATTCAGGTCAATATGGTCAGCCAGGTCCTCGGCCACCAGGATGTGGACCGCCGCAGCCACGGTCGCTGGGTCCACCCCGTACAGCTGAATCGAACGCACCCGTTCGGTGGGGTCCGTCCGCACCATCGACAGAGTCTTGGCGTTGCGCTCCACCAGGGCTCGGGTGGTGACCATCTCGGTGACGTACAGACCCGCCGGGGCGGACAGCGCGCCTTCCGGGGTAGTGACCGGCCCCTCCTGTGCCGGGCGCAGCGCGGAGGGCAGTGCCTCCTCCCCGTAGATGCGGCACAAGCGCCGAAATGAGGCATTCGTCACTCCGGCCATGGGGGCGAGCACCACCGGCGTGGCGATCTCCAACGGGCCGATGCGCAGCGGCGCGGCGACGCCCGCCCCGGGCCGGGCGGCCTGTGCGGGGATGGGCGATACCGGAGCAGGCTCAACGACTGGCGTAGCCGCCGACTGGGTCGTTTCAGGCGATGCACTCACTGGCACATGCTGGCACATCCACGACATGTTCGCCGCCACGTGCGAAGCTGGCGGCATGAGCGAGCAACCGCCCCCATCCGGGGGAATGCTGGATGGGCGCACCATCCTGGTTACCGGCGTGCTGCGCCCGGCCTCCATTGCCACCGCCATCGCCGTCGCCTGCCGCGCGCAGGGAGCCCGCCTGGTAATGACCGGCCACCCGCGCACACTCCGCCTGAGTGAGGCGGTCGCCCGCCGCTACGGTGGAGTGCACGCGATTGTGCCCCTGGACGTCACCGACCCTGACTCCCTTGCCTGCCTCGCCCCCCGGCTGCAAGAGGCAGGAGTGGATCAGGTGGACGGCGTCGTCCACGCCATCGCCCACGCCGACGCCGCAGTGCTGGGCACGCTTACACGCAATCGTTCGGACGCAGGCGCAACCGTCACGGATCCCGGGGCACGCGGTCGGGCACTGGCCGAGGCCTTCACCGCCTCCGCGGCCTCACTACAGGCGCTCGTAGACGCCGTACGGCATTTGCTCTCCGCGCACGCGTCGGTGCTTGCACTCACCTTCGACACAGGCCACGTCCACCCCGGCTATGGCTGGATGGGTCCCCTGAAGGCCGCGCTGGAGGCGAGCGTGCGGGCGCTCGCCGTGGAGCTGGGACCGGCGGGCGTGCGGGTGAATGCCCTCAGCGCCGGTCCGCTGGTCACGCCCGCATCCTCTGCCATCCCCGGCATGGATACGCTGGCCGCCAACTGGGAGGATGCGGCCCCGCTCGGTTGGGATCGCAACGATGCCGAGCCCGTGGCCCGCACTGCCGTCGCGCTGCTGTCCGACTGGCTGCCGGCCACAACCGGTCAGGTGATCCACGCCGACGGCGGCGCCGCCCTCCGCCTGACGGTAGGGTATCCGCGTGACGACTGACCCCGCCGGGAAGCTTCTCGTACTGGTACGGCACTCGAAGGCGTCCCATAACGCCCCCACCGATCTTGAGCGCCCGCTCACCTCGCGCGGGCGGAGTCTGGCGGACGAGCTCGCCCGCTCTTTGGAGCACCGGGTGACAAGCCTTGATCTGCTTCTGGTATCGCCCGCCGCCCGTGCACGCCAGACCGCCGGCCCCATGCGCGAGCGCCTGGCGCCGTCGCTCACGCGCGTGGAGCCGGAGATCTACCATGAGGGCCCCGGCGGGATCCTCCGCCTGTTGCAGCCCCTCCCGGAGACAACCCGCCACGTGCTCGTCGTTGGCCACGAGCCGACCGTCTCGGTGCTGGCCCACATGCTGCATGACACCGTAGATGACTTGGCCGACCAGGTTTCCTTCGGCATTCCCACCGCCACAGCGCTTCTGCTGCAGGTGCCGGTCAACTGGGCGGGTCTCGGTCCCAAGACCGCGCACCTGAGCGAAATAGTCACGGCTCCGCGCTGATTCTGGCGGACAGGCCCACGGCACCACTTCGACCGAACTTGTCGGTTATAACGACCGAGCTCGGCGGGGGTGGCGTGCTGCGGCAGGCGCAAGGCACAGCACGCCGAAGTGCGCCCAAGGACGCCCCAAGGCTGCCAAGTGCGCCAAGCTCGCTAGAGCAGGTCCAGCACCGCCATGAGGTCGCGCACGTGCACCGCGGCCGGTGCCGACTCGGCAACCACCGGTTTGGCGCAGAAGGCCACCCCCAAAGCAGCCTCGGCGATCATGCCCAGGTCGTTGGCGCCGTCGCCCACCGCGACCGTGCGCGTCATGGGCACGCCATCGGCCTGGGCCCAGGCGCGCAGACAGCGAACTTTCTCCTCGCGGTCCACGATGCGACCCAGCACCCGGCCGGTGAGCGCCCCGCCCGCCACCTCCAGCCGGTTGGCGGCGACATGGTCGATCCCGAGGCCGCGCGCCAGTGGGCACACCACCTCCTCGAAGCCGCCCGAGACCACCCCGACCCGGCAGCCGCGTGCATGCAGCGCCTCAATGAGCTCACGCGCGCCCGGGGTCAGTCGCACCTCCTCCAGCACCGCGGCGAACACCGTCTGCGGAACCCCGGCCAGTGTCGCGACGCGTTCACGCAGTGAGGCGGCAAAGTCCAGCTCGCCGCGCATCGCCCGCGCGGTCACCTCGGCAACGCGCTCGCGAGTGCCGGCCCGCTCGGCGATCAGCTCGATCACCTCCTGCTCGATCAGGGTGGAGTCCACATCCATGACCAGCAGGCCCGGCCCGAGGGCGGCCAGCTCCCCGCTCGCGCGCGCACCGGATACGCGTGGTAGGCCGGGCGGTGGGGCGAATGGGAGCGCGCTGGAGTGCATGCCCAGGATGGTAACCAACGCAGGCGCGCCACATACGCCCCCGCCCCGGGATCGCAACGATCCCGGGGCGGGGGCGTATCTGGCGTATGCGCCGTGGAGTGGAGTTGGACCGGTCAGCGCGCTACACGCTGTCCCTTGGCGACGACGGTGATGCCGGACTCCGTCACCGTGAAGCCGCGCTCACGGTCGTGCTCAGGGTCGATGCCCACCATGGCACCCTCCTCGACTACAACGTTCTTGTCTAGGATGGCGCGGTTGACCACGGTGTTGCGGCCGACGTTGACGCCGTCCATGAGCACGGACTCCCGTACCGAGGACCAGGAGTTCACCCGCACCTCGGGGGAGAGAACCGAGGAGATGACCTCGCCGCCGGAGATGATCACGCCGGGAGAGACGATGGAGTCGACGGCGTGGCCCAGGCGCTCGTGGTGCCCGTACACGAACTTGGCCGGCGGCATCGAGCCCGAGTACCCGGCGAACAGCGGCCAGCGGCTGTTGTAGAGGTTGAACACCGGGCTGACGCTGATCAGGTCCTGGTGGGCCTCGTAGAAGGCGTCGACGGTACCCACGTCGCGCCAGTAGTCGCGGTCACGCTCGGTGGCGCCGGGGACCTCGTTGTCCTTGAAGTCATACACGCCGGCCGCGCCCTGGGAGACGAACCAGGGGACGATGTTGCCGCCCATGTCATGCTTGGAGGACTCGTCGGCGGCGTCGATGGTGACCGCCTCGGTCAGGGCGTCGGCGTCCATGATGTAGTTGCCCATCGAGGCGAGTACCTCATCGGGGGAGTCCGGCAGGCCCGGGGTCTCCTTGGGCTTCTCGACGAAGGCCTTGATCTTGCCGCGGGAGTCGGGGTCGGACTCGATGATGCCGAACTGGTCCGCGAGCTCGCGCGGCTGCCGGATGCCGGCGACGGTGCACGGCAGCCCGGAGGCGATGTGGTGGTCGAGCATCTGAGAGAAGTCCATGCGGTAGATGTTGTCCGCACCGGTGATGACCACGTAGTCAGGGCGCTCGTCCTCAACCAGGTTGAGGGACTGGTAGATGGCGTCCGCCGAGCCGAGGAACCAGTGCTTGCCCACACGCTGCTGCGCGGGCACGGGGGCGATGTAGTTGCCCAGCATGTCTGACATGCGCCAGGTCTTGGAGATGTGCCGGTCCAGTGAGTGGGACTTGTACTGGGTCAGCACGACCACCTTCAGGAAGCCCGAGTTGATCATGTTGGACAGGGAGAAGTCGATCAGCCGGTAGATGCCGCCGAAGGGCACTGCGGGCTTGGCGCGGTCTACCGTCAGCGGCATCAGGCGCTTGCCTTCACCGCCGGCGAGGATGATTGCGAGGACACGAGGAGAAGCCATGGCCCCACCTTACGGTGATTTTCGTCATCTTGCGAGGCTATTGAGCCGATTGGATCGAAGTACCTTCGAAACAACCTGTAGATCAACCCGCAGATCGAGCGGCCTGTCATTCGGATCGAGCCGGGCGGCTCGGTCGGCGAACCCCGCCACGCCAAAACTGCGCGCCGGAGCACGGTCCGGGATACTGTGTGAGCTACGGCAAGGCCCGCCGGATGTGCATGGGTGCACGACCACGAAGGAGAGTGCTGTGACCGAGGAAACCAACATCAATGACGGACTGCGAGTCGACCTGCTGACAAAGGAGTACCCGCCCTTTATCTATGGAGGTGCCGGCGTCCACGTCAATGAGCTCGCCAAAGTGCTGCGGCCCTTGGCCGATGTGCGTGTGCACGCCTTCGGCGGCCCCCGCGAGCCCGGCACCGAGGGCGCCGACGCGGGCGTCACCGGGTACCCGGAGGTGGCCGAGCTGGAGGGGGCCAACGCCGCCCTGCGCACCTTCGGCGTGGACCTGGAAATGGTCCCCGGGGTGGAGGGCGCCGACATCGTGCACTCCCACACCTGGTACGCCAACCTCGCCGGCCACCTGGCGGGCCTGCTCTACGGAATCCCCCACGTCCTCTCCGCCCACTCCCTGGAGCCCATGCGCCCCTGGAAGGCTGAGCAGCTGGGTGGCGGCTACGCCCTGTCCTCCTGGGCGGAGCAGCAGGCATACGAGGGCGCTTCGGCGATTATCGCCGTGTCCAACGGCATGCGCGCGGATATCCTGAAGTCGTACCCGAACGTTGACCCCGAACGGGTCAAGGTGGTTCACAACGGCATTGACCTGGCCGGCTGGGCGCGCCCCGCCGACGCCGAGTTCGAGGCACTCGCCGAGCAGGTCCGCGAGCGCTACGGCATCGACACCTCGCGCCCGACGATCGTGTTCGTCGGCCGCATCACCCGTCAGAAGGGCCTGCCACACCTGCTGCGTGCCGTGGAGAAGCTGCCCGAGCAGGTTCAGGTCATCCTGTGCGCCGGCGCCCCCGATACCCCGGAGATCAAGGCCGAGGTGGACGAGGCCGTGGCCGCCTTGCAGGCCCAGCGCACCGGCCTGATTATGATTGAGGAAATGCTCCCGCACCGCGAGCTCCAAGCGGTTCTGGCCGCCTCGGACGTGTTCGTCTGCCCCTCGGTGTACGAGCCCCTGGGCATCGTCAACCTTGAGGCCATGGCGATGGGGCTGCCGGTAGTCGGCTCCGCCACTGGCGGTATCCCGGATGTCATCGTCGATGGCGAGACCGGCTATCTGGTCCCGATCGAGCAGCTGCAAGACGGCACCGGCACGCCCATCCACCCCGAGCAGTTCGCCACCGACCTTGCCGACCGGCTGACCGAGCTGGTCATGGACGCCGACAAGGCCCAGCAGATGGGTGCGGCCGCGCGCAAGCGGGTGGAGGAGCACTTCTCCTGGACCGCGATCGCCGACCGCACCATGGAGGTCTACCGCTGGGCGCTTGCCAACCCGCGCTGATGCGCGCAGGCATTCGGGCCCTGCCCGTGCCCGTTTGCTGACACGCCGCTTGCCGTCGGACTCCTGTCCGGGCTGCGGTCCGCTGCCTTCGGCACTGACGCTGCCGCCCACCCGGGCGGCAGCGTCAGTTCCGGGGGAGTCGGCAGCCTCCGGAGCCCCTCAGTGTGCCCACCATTCGGTTGCCGCACCAACGCCCCGGCGCGCGGCGGCGAGCAGAGGACGCAGAATGGCGCCGCGCCGCTCGGCCTGCTGGGCCGTTGCCGCGGCGCCGTCGTCCTCCAGGGCCAGGGTGCAGATTGCGCGCAGGCGCAAGGACCGCTCCAGCAGGGTACGACGGCGCGGGTCCAGCCCTGGCGGCAGTAGGCGCGGATCGACGACGGCGGTGATCAGGTCGTTGAGCGTATCGGCCAGCTCGGGGCGCTCGCGGGCCAGGTCCAGCTCGATCAGCGCGTCGATCGCCGCCTCAGTGGCGGAGTGCACGTCCCGGCGCGCCTGGGAGGCGTCCAGGGGAGGTAATGGGGCAGGCATCTCCTCCACCTGCCAGGTGACCGACGCTCCGGACGCCCAAGGCACCAGTAGCACGCTGCGGCCGGAGGCGGACTCCATCACTACACCCTCGCCGGCGTCGACTGCGGCGGCCAGCCCGGGTAAAGGATCTGCGGGGGACGGCAGCACCGCGCTCGCACGCGCGAGCGGCCCGAAGTCGGCCACCCACCGCTCCAGGGATGCGCGGCCCAGTCCCCAGGGGGAGACGTCATCGGCCGCCTCATGCACGGCGTCGGGGCCTTGCACTACGGCGCGCCCCTGCGAGGAGGGCAGCGGCGCCCACAGGGCCAGCAGGACGGACAGTGGCAGCGCGAGAGGATCCACGACGCCGCACCCTAGCGGCAAATTGCGGATGGGCGAACCGTCCCGCGGGATAGGGTGGGCACATGACCAGCGTGCTCCGCTTCGATGACGTCTCGCTCCACCGCGGAACCACCCAGATTCTCTCCCACGTGAGCTGGGCCGTGGAGGAGGGGCAGCACTGGGTGCTGCTCGGCCCCAACGGCGCCGGCAAGACTACGATCTCGCGCATCGCCTCGGCCCGGTTGTTCCCCTCTTCCGGGGAGGTCGAGATTCTTGGTGAGCGGCTGGGACGCGTGGACGTCGGTGACCTGCGGCCCCGCATCGGCCTGGCCTCCACCGCCCTGGCGGCCCGGGTCGGGCCTGCCGAGACCGGGCTGTCCGTGGTGCTGTCGGCCTCCTACGGCAAAATCGGTGTGTGGCGTGAGGAATATGACGACTTTGATGTCGAGCGTGCCCGCGCCCTGCTGTCCGCACTGGGCGCCGCACACCTTGCGGACCGGGCGTGGGCGAGTCTGTCATCGGGGGAGCGCAAGCGCATTGAGCTCGCACGGGCGCTGATGCCCGATCCGGAGCTGCTGGTTCTGGATGAGCCGGCGGCCGGGCTCGACCTGGCCGGCCGGGAGCAACTGCTGGCGGCGCTCAGTGAGATCCTGTCCAGTGCGGGCGCCCCCTCCATGCTGCTGGTGACCCACCACCTGGAGGAGATCCCCGTGGGCTTCACGCACGCTATGGCGCTGCGCCACGGCACCGCCATAGCCCAGGGGCCCTTGGAGGATGTCATGACCAACGACGTCGTCACCGCCACCTTCGGCCTACCCCTGGAGATAGCCCGGGATCGGGGCCGCTACGCGGCCCGGGGAGCCTGACGGCCCCTGCCCGGCCGGTCGGGAAAGGTCGGGGCGCCGCGGATGAAGACGGTGCGCATAATGGTTGTGCTCACAATGACGACGCCGATGACAGGCACATGAACTGGAGGAGCGAACGATGATTTGGCTGTGGTGGGTCGGAGCCGCACTCCTGCTCGGTGTCATCGAGATGGCAACAGCGGACCTGACGTTTCTCATGCTGGCCGGTGGCGCGCTAGGAGGCGCAGCGACTGCCGCCCTGGGCGGCCCGCCCTGGGCGCAGGCGGTCGTGTTCGCCCTGGTGGCCACGCTGCTGCTGGTAGCGGTCCGTCCCTGGGCCAAGCGGCACCTGGCCGCAACCACCCCCGAGATGCGCACCAACGCCGAGGCCCGCATCGGCCGCGAGGCCACTGCGCTCACGGTCGTTGACTCGCGCGACGGCCGCATCAACCTGGACGGCGAGGAGTGGAGTGCCCGCCTGGCTCCTGCGCCGCAGTCCTACGGGTCCCTTGCCGACGCGCACGTGGAACCCGGTGCGGGTGTGCGCGTGGTCGCCATCGACGGCGCCGTCGCGGTCGTAGTGCCGCTGGCGCCGGGCCGATAGCGTACCGGCGAGGTAACGATAAGCGTCACATTCCCGTATGCTTCCGAATACAACCGATCGAAAGGCCCTGCAGTGCTAGAGACCACGATTCTCGTCATCCTCATACTGATACTGCTGCTCGTAATTGTCGCCCTGTTCCGGGCGGTGCAGATCGTCCCCCAGTCCTACGCGATCATCGTCGAGCGCCTGGGCAAGTTCCAGGCCGAGTACGGCGCGGGCATGCACCTGCTGGTGCCTTTCGTAGACCGGGTGCGCACCACGGTGGACCTGCGCGAGCAGGTGGTCTCCTTCCCGCCCCAGCCGGTGATCACCTCCGACAACCTGGTGGTGTCAATCGACTCGGTCATCTACTACCAGGTCACCGACCCCAAGCGCGCAACCTACGAGATCGCCAACTACCTGCAGGCGATCGAGCAGCTGACCGTGACCACCCTGCGCAACGTCATCGGCGCCATGGACCTGGAGCAGACGCTGACCAGCCGCGACCAGATCAACGGCCAGCTGCGCGGGGTGCTGGACCAGGCCACCGGCCGCTGGGGCATCCGCGTGTCCAATGTGGAGCTGAAGTCCATTGACCCGCCCGCCTCGATCCAGGGAGCCATGGAGCAGCAGATGCGCGCCGAGCGCGACCGCCGCGCCGCCATCCTGACCGCGGAGGGCGTCAAGCAGTCCCAGATCCTGACTGCTGAGGGTGACAAGCAGTCCGCGATTCTGCGGGCCGAGGGTCAGGCCCAGTCCGCGATCCTCAAGGCGCAGGGTGAGTCCCGCGCCATCCTGCAGGTCTTTGACGCCATCCACCGCGGCAACGCCGATCCCAAGCTGCTGGCCTACCAGTACCTGCAGACCCTGCCGAAGATCGCCAACGGATCCTCCTCGAAGATGTGGATCGTGCCCACCGAGTTCACGGCCGCACTGGACGGCATCGCCGGCGCGCTGGGCGGCAAGTCCCCCGGCGGCCCGGACTCCGGTGCCTTCGGCGCCGGCGCGGGCGGGGATGTCAAGGTGGATGTCTCCGGCATGGAGTCCAGTCTCGACATCGCCGGGGACCTGGCGCAGACCAGCTTGCAGGCCCCCGAAGAGGCGCTCGCCCAGGCCCGCGGGGAGGCCGCATCAGCCTCCCAGGAGGCAGAGGCCGCAGACACGCCGGCGGCAGGTCGCGCCGGGGCCGGGACTCCCCAGCAGCCGGGCACGCCTGTGCCGAGTGCCCCTGAGACCACGGCACTGCCGACCTCAGGCGGCCGCCACGCCGACACCGGGGACTCCGGGGCGCGGCCCAGCGTGCCCCCGTCCATCCCGCCCTCGGGCCGCGACGCGTGAGACTCGTCCCAAGCGCATGCCGATAGTGAAATGAGAGGGTGCCGGGAGGCGGCTGGTTGTAGCCTCTCGAGGTGCTATTCAAGACACTTCGTCATTACCTGAGACCGTATGCGTCCTCGTTGGCGATCGTCTTCATCCTCAAGATCATCGAGACGGTCGCGGTTTTATCGCTACCCACCCTGAATGCCGACATCATCAATGACGGCGTGGTCACGGGCGATACCGACAAGATCTGGTCCCTGGGCGGGCAGATGCTCGCGATCACGGTTGTCCAGGGAATCGTTGCCATCGTTGGCACCTATCTGTCCGCACGGGCCGCGATGGGCCTGGGTCGGACCATGCGCGCGGACATCTTCAACCACGTCCAGCGCTTCAATCTGGAGGAGGTCTCCCGCTTCGGGGCGCCTTCCTTGATCACCCGCTCCACCAATGACATCCAGCAGGTGCAGATGGTGGTATTCATGGCCAGCACCATGATGCTGATGGCGCCGATCATGCTGGTGGGCGGCACCATCATGGCCCTGCGCGTGGACGTGCCCCTGTCCGGCCTGCTGCTGGTACTGATCCCGCTCCTGCTGGTGGTGGTCGGCACGCTCATGAGCCGCCTGCTGCCTCACTTCCGGGTGATGCAGTCCCGTATCGACCGCGTGAACCTGGTGATGCGCGAGCAGATTCAGGGTGTGCGCGTCATCCGGGCGTTCGTCCGGCAGAAGGAGCGCGGCCAGGTGTTCAACGAGGCCAATGACGCGCTGACCGATACCTCGCTGCGCATCGGGCGCCTGTTCGCCATGCTGTTCCCGTCCGTCACGGTCATCATGAACCTCGCCTCCCTCGGTGTGATGTGGTTCGGCGGTATGCGCATCAACGACGGGCAGATGGAGGTAGGCGACCTGACTGCCTTCCTGAACTACATCATGCAGATCCTCTTCTCAGTGATGATCGCCGTCATGCTGGTCACTGTCCTGCCGCGGGCCGAGGTGGCCGCTAACCGCTTCCAGGAGGTCATGGCGGTAGACCCGGCAATCAAGGCTCCCGCGAACCCGCGCCACCTGCCCGAGCCCACCGGCGCCGACGCAGGAATGCGCGGCCGCCGAGTCACGCTGGACAACGTGACCTTCCGCTACCCGGGAGCCGACTCCCGCGTCCTTGCGGAGATCAGTATCGACATGGCCCCCGGGACGACGACGGCGTTCATCGGCTCAACCGGCTCGGGCAAGACCACACTGGCCAACCTGCTGCCGCGACTGCTGGACGTAACCGAGGGCGCGGTAACCGTAGACGGCGTCGACGTACGTGACCTGGACCCGCACGAGCTGCGGGAGAACGTCGCCACCGTCCCCCAGAAGGCCTACCTGTTCTCCGGCACCATCCGCTCCACCCTGCTGCACGGACGGCATGACGCAACCGACGCCGAGCTGTGGGAGGCGCTGGAGGCCGCCCAGGCGGCAGGCTTCGTACAGGCTCTGGACGACGGACTTGAGCACGAGGTTGACCAGGGCGGCGTGAACTTCTCCGGCGGGCAGCGCCAGCGCCTGGCCATCGCCCGTGCGCTCGTGCGTCGCGCCGGAGTGTACGTCTTCGACGACTCCTTCTCCGCGCTTGACTACGCCACCGACGCGCGCCTGCGGGCAGGCCTGCCGCAGGCGACCGGCGGGGCGACGATCGTCGTCGTCGCCCAGCGCGTCGCATCCGTGCGCAACGCCGATCAGATCGTGGTCCTGGACGAGGGGCACGTGGTCGGTGTCGGCACCCATAGCGAACTCATGGACACCTGCCCCACGTACACGGAGATCGTCCTTTCCCAGATCAGTGCCGAGGAGGCCGCATGAGCCACGGACCCGGGCCCAGGCGGGCCCCCAACCAGAAGGCGAAGGACTTCCGCGGCACCTGGAAGCGCCTGCTGCGTGAGCTGCGCCCGGAGCGAGTGCGCATCACCACCGTCATGGTGCTGACCACAGCCGCCGTCGTCCTGAACGTCGCTGCGCCCAAGGTCATGGCCCGCGCAACCAACGTCATCTTCGCGGGCGTGCTGGGCAAGCTGCTGGAGTCCTTCGGGCTACCGCACGGGCTGTCGGGCGACCAGCTTGAGCAAGTGCTGCGCGCCGCAGGGCAGGACACGTACGCGGATATGCTCTCCGCCTACGACGTCGTGGTTGGACAGGGCCTGGACAGCCGCGCCCTGATGACGATTCTGGTGCAGACCCTGACCCTGTACCTCCTGTCCGCCCTGTTCCTGTGGGCTCAGGCCCGCATCCTCGCGGGTGTAGTCCAGCGCACCGGGCAGCGTATGCGCGCCGAGGTGGCGGACAAGCTGGATCGCGTACCGCTCTCCTACATTGACCACGGCTCGCGCGGCGACATGCTCTCGCGCGTGACCAACGACGTCGACAACATCACCCAGACTCTGCAGCAGACCATCTCCCAGGCACTGAACTCGATCATCACCGTGGTCGGAGTGTTCACGATGATGCTGACCGTTTCAGTGCAGCTGTCGCTGGTGTCCCTGGCCACGCTGCCCGTGGCGCTGGTCATTACGCTCCTGATCGCCTCCCGGGCTCAGCCGCACTTCACGGCGCAGTGGGATGCCACGGGTGACGTGTCCGGTGTGGTCGAGGAGGCCTTCACCGGACACGAGGCGGTCACGCTGTTTAACTCCCAGGAGACCTTCAACGAGCTGTTCGAGCAGGAGAACAACCGGCTGTACGAGGGCTCGTACAAGGCGCAGTGGATCTCCGGCACCATCCAGCCTGCAATGCGTGTGGTCTCCAATCTGAACTTCGTGATAATCGCCGTAATCGGTGGCGTGAAGATCACTAGCGGACAGATGACTCTGGGAGACGTGCAGGCGTTCATCCAGTACTCCCAGCAGTTCACCCAGCCGATCACGCAGCTGGCTTCAATGGCCAACCTGCTGCAGTCCGGTGCTGCCAGCGCGGAACGCCTGTTCGAGATCATGGACGCCCCCGAGGAGACGGACTCCGCCCGCCGCGCCCTGCCCGAGCGTGTAGCCGGACGAGTCGTATTCGACCACGTGAGGTTCTCCTACAGCCCGGACACGGAGCTGATCACGGACCTGAACCTTACGGTGGAGCCGGGTCAGACAGTTGCCATCGTGGGCCCAACCGGGGCTGGTAAGACTACCCTGGTGAACCTGCTGCTCCGCTTCTACGACCCACAGGGCGGCTCTATCACCCTGGACGGCATCGACACGCGCGAGCTCGCACGCAACGAGCTGCGTGAGCAGATCGGCATGGTGCTGCAGGACACCTGGCTGTTCGAGGCCACCATCGGTGAGAATATCGCCTTCGGCTCCGCTCACGCCGATGAGGAGCAGGTGCGGGCGGCGGCCCGCGCCGCAAGCGTCGACCACATTGTGCGCTCCCTGCCAGACGGCTATAACACCGTGATCGACGACGCCGGTGCGGGTGTTTCTGCCGGGGAGAAGCAGCTGATCACGATTGCGCGCGCCTTCCTGGCGGACAGGCAGATCCTGGTCCTGGATGAGGCTACGTCCTCGGTGGACACCCGCACCGAGCTGCTGGTCCAGAAGGCGATGGTGGAGCTGCGGCAGGGACGTACTAGTTTCGTGATCGCCCACCGTCTGTCCACCATCCGTGACGCGGACATCATCCTGGTGATGGAGCACGGAGACATCGTCGAGCAGGGCAGCCATGAGCAGCTGATGGCCGCCCGCGGCGCCTACTACGAGCTTTATCAGAGCCAGTTCTCCGGTCCGGAGGCCGCTGAGGACACGGCCGTGACCACCGACCCGATCCTGGCCGCGGTGCGACGGGGTGGTAGGGGCAAGACCCGGCTGTGATAGTTCCGCTCGAGCAACTGGATGACACCGATGAGCGCCTGGCCGACTACCTGCGCCTGACCGACGTGGCTCTGCGGCGCCGCCTGGAGACCGAACGCGGCCTGTACATGGCCGAGTCCACGAAGGTCATCGCCCGGGCGGTGGCTGCAGGGCACGCCCCGCGGTCCTTTCTCATGGCCCCGCGTCACCTCGAGCAGATGCGCCCGGTCATTGCCGCAGCCACCGGTTGCGGCGGACGGGACGACGGCGGTGAGGTCCCGGTGTTTGTTGCCCCGGAGGGACTGCTGGAGTCGCTGACGGGATTCCACCTGCACCGCGGTGCCCTGGCTGCGATGAACCGTCCAGTCCTCGCCGACGTCAGCGAGTTGCTGGCCGGTGCGCGCGGCGGAGCCGGGGCACGACGCATCGCCGTCCTGGAGGATTTGGTCGACCACACCAATGTTGGTGCTGTCTTCCGCAGCGCCGCAGCCCTGGGGGTCGATGCCGTACTGGTCACGCCGCGCTGCGCGGACCCGCTGTACCGGCGCAGCGTGCGCGTCTCCATGGGCACCGTCTTCCAGGTGCCGTGGACGCGCATCGACCGGTGGCCCGCCCTTGACGAGCTGCACGCGGGCGGCTGGACGGTGGCAGCCCTGGCGCTGACGCGGGAATCGGTCAGTCTGGACGCCTTCGCGGCCGCGCCTGCCTGTACCGACCCGGAGGGGAGGGTAGCCCTAGTTCTGGGCGCCGAGGGCGATGGGCTGAGCCCCCGCACGATCGCGGCCGCCGACGCGGTTGTGCGCATCCCCATGGCCGCAGATGTGGACTCCCTCAATGTGGCTGCGGCGGCCGCAGTCGCCTTCTGGACAATCTGCTGACAAATCGGGGGAACGGCACGTTTAATCGCACTGAACTCACATAGTCAGTCGACCAGATCGAAGGGCAGACGGCTTTGATCGAACTGCCTGTGCTGGCGACGGCGCCGCAAGCACAGGCAGCGAAAGCTGGACAAGCTGTTGTTCACGAGGACTCGCAACTACGACTACTGCGATGATCACGTGTACTTGTAGCAGTAGTTGAGCCACGAGCTGTAACCCCAACCATGCAAAATCGGCTTCTGGCACACTTTGGAACCTTTTCGGAACCATGTTGTCTGCGTGTTGCACACTGGTCCGAACGAATAGTGACTGCAGTGCCTCGTTGAGCCGAGTTTGACCCACTCGCTTGCTGCGCTTGCGTCGGGGGTGCCTAGTGGCGAAACGCTAAGACAGAGCGCCGCCACAAGGACGAGTGCCACTTTCAAGGTTTTCTTCAGGGGTGCGGACATCGTATTTCTCCGAGATAGGGACTACAAGGACTCTGACCGCAAGGTCGTGTTTAGGCTATCACACTGCTGTTGGGGTGGCAACATCTCGCCGAGATTCGTCTCAGGCGCACCCGAAAGAAGACGGCACCGACGGGGCCGAACCGATCGCCGCGTCTGTGTCTGAGCGCGCTGAGGAGTAGGTCCATCGCCCGACCGGGGTAAGTCGGGACACGAGGTCAATCATTCCGGGTTTGATGGAGAGAGCGAACACATGTAAGGGTCACTGCCGGGAGTATACTGAGCGTTTCTCATCAGGGTTGAGGGGGTGCGGGTTGGGATCGTTGGGATGGTGCGGGAAGGTGGGTGTGTCGTTG
>NZ_PIZD01000019.1:18538-24039 GCF_010365615.1 Actinomyces sp. 565 | reverse complement strand
AACGACACACCCACCTTCCCGCACCATCCCAACGATCCCAACCCGCACCCCCTCAACCCTGATGAGAAACGCTCAGTGAGCACGTCAGTGACCTGAGTGAAGTCGTCGCTGAGAGCAGTGGGTCATGCACCCGCGCAGCGAACGGGTTCCAGGCGTGTTGGCGGATGGCCGACGCGGTAACTGCCACCGCACTTACGGGGTACACACAGGCCTACCGCCGCACCGTTGCCTCCGCATCGCCCGGGGTATAGCGTCGTTGCCGTCTCGACGATGAAGTCTGCAGCCCGAGGAGACCGCCGTGAGCAGCGACGCCCACACCACCGACCATGCCCCCGTCCCGGCCGCACGTACGCCCGCCCACCCGCGCCACCCCTCCGCGCCCGAGCCCACGCGCCCCTACAGCGCCCCCATGCCCGACCAGAGCCCGGCCCCGCCGTCGGGCGGGCCGGTGCGCTTCGGCGTCGTCGGCGCGGGCTGGCGCGCCCGCTTCTTCCTGCGCCTGGCCACCATGGCCCCCGGGCGGCTGGAGTGCGTGGGCGTCCTGGCGCGCCGCGGCGAGGCTCGCGCGGCCCTGGCCGAGGAGTTCGGCGTCGCCACCACCGACTCCCTCGACGGCCTGCGAGCCCGCTCCCCCGAGCTGGTCGTGCCGTCGGTGAGCTGGGCCGCCATGCCGGACCTCATCCGTGAACTGGTGGACCGCCGCACCCCCGTCCTGGCGGAGACTCCGCCCGCACCCGACCCCGACTCGCTGCGCTCCCTGTGGCACGACGTCGGCGCCTCCGGGCTGGTACAAGTCGCCGAGCAGTACACGCGCATGCCCGGTCACGCCGCCCGCCTCGCGGCCATCCGCGCCGGCGCCATCGGCACGCCCGCCTGGGCGCAGGTCTCCTCCACGCACGGCTACCACGCCGTCTCCCTGCTGCGGCACTTCCTCGCCGACGACGACGCCCCGCTGGACGGTCCCGTCACCGTCACCGCCCGCAGCTTCCCGGTACCGCTCCTCCAGCCGCTCGGCCGCGACGGCTGGAGCGCCGTGCCGGCGGTTGAGTCCGGCCAGACGGTGCTCGCCACTCTCGCCTTCGACTCCGGCCGCACCGGCGTCTACGAGTTCACCTCTAATCAGTGGCACAACCCGCTGCTGTCGCGTCGCGTGCTGGTGCGCGGCACCCTGGGGGAGATCGTCGACGACGCCGTCACCCGCTGGGTGCCCGACGCCGGGGCGGTGACCAGCCGGATCGAGTACCGGCGCACCGGGCGCGACCTGAACCTCGAGGGCAACGACCTGATCCACGCCAGCCTGGACGGGCGAGTGCTCTACCGCAACCCGTGGGTCGGCACGCGCATGAGCGAGGACGACCTCGCCGTCGCCACCATCCTTCAGGACACCGGCCTCTGGGTGCGGGAGGAGGGCCCGGCCCCCTACCCGCTGGCGCAGGCCTGCCAGGACCACCTGCTCTCCTGCGCCATCGATCAGGCCGCCGCCTCCGGCCGGGACGTGACCACCGACGTCGAGGACTGGGCCTAAGGGCCGGCGTCCACCGACCAGGACTGCCAACTACTGACAACTACTGTTAAAAAATTAACAGTAGTTGTCAGTAGCTTGTCAGTAGCGGGTACCTGCGGAATCCACATCTTCGGCCGTACGTACCTGCTGGTCAGGCCCCGGGGATGACCCACGTAGATCGCGGGTCTCGCGGCGACCTACCGGTGCGCATCACCAATCCCTCGGCCTCCAGAGCCTTGAGGCGCTTCAACGCCGTTTGGCGGGTGACACCCATCGCGTCAGCAATGTCCGCAGTACCGAGCGGCCCGGTGCTGCGCAGCAACGCCATGGCATCGAGCGCGGGCCGGCCAAGCCGGTCGGCAACCGTCGTCGATATTCGCGAGGCGGCATCCAGACTCACTATTACGCTCGTCGACGTCTGCCGGTACACCGGATCGCCGAGACCTGCCTGGCGCATCTGCCCCACCATGCGACGAATCCCCTCACCCAATTCCTGAGCGAATCCCAGGTCCGAGCAGACGCGCGCGATACGCGGGTTACGCGCATATCTGGCGATCTCAAGCGGTCGGGACGGGTCGACCAGTCCGGGGAAACGGCCCGGCGAGGAGACCTCAATACGATGTGGGAAGATCGAGACCCGGATGTGGTCACCAGCCATCGAGTACGAGCGGTGGATGACTGCGTTGACGATCGCCTCCATCCACGCCTCGCGAGGAATGACATCCACCGGACCGAATTTGCCATCTACGCCGAGTGCACGACGGCGTGGAGCCCACTCCTCGACCAAGGAGAAGGCGGCTTCAATCATCTCCGGGATCGTGCCCTCCAGGCGGCGATCACCATCGGCAACCATCGTCTGGCGTGATCCCACACCGGTCTCATCGGCCTGGTATCGCAGCACGCGCACGAGTGCCTGCGGGAGGAAACGCTGCGGGTGCACCCCCACCAGGAGCAGTCCGGCAACCGTCAATCGATCATCGGGAGTTACTAGAGAGCGTGCGCGCAGTACGTGCAGGTCATCCCCTTCCGCGCCAATGACCTTCCGAAGTGCGTCTACACGAGCCGAGTCCACACCTTCGAGGCCGACTGGAGCCGGCTGCGCCTCATAGGCATCGGCCTCACGGTCGTAGACGAGTTCCTGCCAGGCTGTCCGACTCAGCGTGATGGTCGAGTCACCCGCCCGAATGAAGGCCTCCTCGTCGGTGCGTTGATGGGCGTGACGACTCGGCTCCACCAGAAACACCAGGACATGGTCCTGCGTGTGGTCGGAGCGTTCGACCGGCATCTCCTCCACCCTGAGCACGAGTGGCGGATCGATGAGATCAACCGGGACCCGGCGCAGTCGGTTGACCTTGCGGGTCTCGCCGTCAATACCTTCAATCCGCCCCTCGCTGACCCCCACAGCCACCATGCCGCCTTCGGCATTGGCCATGCCGATCAGCGCGGCAGCGAGCCGCTTGGCGTCGACGCGCACCGACTTGCGTTCAAACCATTGGGTCTCCGGCGCACCAGCGAGCAGCACCCCGCGCTGCCGCGGTTCTGCCACCGCCAGCGCATCGATGTCGATCTTTCCTGTCGGCTCTCTCGCAGCCATCTTCACAGACCTACTGTAAAGAAATTAACAGTAGTTGTCAGTAGCTTGTCAGTAGCGGGCGCCGCGGCGGCGTCGGCGGCGCCCCTCAGGGGCGCACCGCGACGGCCTCGATCTCCACGCCCGCGCCCAGCGGCAGCGCCGCCACCTGGAATGCCGCCCGGGCGGGCAGCACCGCGCCGGTGAAGAAGCGCGCGTAGACCTCGTTGACGGCGGCGAAGTCGGCGATGTCCGCCAGCAGCACCGTGGTCTTGACGACGTGCTCGTACCCCAGGCCGGCGGCCTGAAGGATTGCGCCGATGTTGGTCAGCACCCGCTCGGCCTGGGCCGCGATGCCGCCGTCGACCAGCTTGCCGGTGGCCGGGTCGAGCGGCACCTGCCCGGAGATGTAGACGGTGGCGCCGCTGCCCGCGCCGGTGGACACGGCCTGGGAGTAGGGTCCGACAGCAGCCGGGGCGCTGGTAGTGGCAATGGCGGTCTGTACAGCGGTCGACATGTCGGCATCCTAGCCGCGCGCCACAGCCCGCCATCCCGCGAGACCGGCACCAGTAACACGCCGAGACCGGCACTAATGACACACCGAAACCGGCACCAATGACGCGCCGAGGCCGGTCTGCCCGGGCAGGCCCGCGCCGCCCCACGGACCGCCGCCCTGCCCGCTCCAGCAAGACCAATACGTCCGACTTCCGGGATTCCCGGGACATGCCCCGTGGTCCGTGACACACTGCACCCATGCACGAACGCGCAGGACTTCCCGCCCAACCAGAGGACCTCATTGACGTCGATGAGGTCGTCAACGCCTACTACGAACTTGTCCCCGACCCCGCGATCCCGGCCCAGAAGGTCGTCTTCGGCACCTCCGGCCACCGCGGCTCCTCCCTGGACACCGCTTTCAACGAGGCTCACATCGTCGCCACCACGGCGGCAATCGTCGAGTACCGGCGTTCCCAGGGAACCGACGGCGTGCTCTACATCGGCCGCGACACCCACGCCCTGTCCGAGCCGGCCTGGCGCACCGCCATCGAGGTGCTCTCGGGCGCCGGCGTCACCACCGCGATCGACGCCCGCGGCTCCTACACGCCCACCCCCGCCGTCTCGCACTCGATCCTGCTGGCAAACGGCGCCGGCACCGAGTCCGGCGTGCGCACCACCGGCCCCGGCCTGGCCGACGGCATCGTCGTCACCCCCTCGCACAACCCGCCCCGCGACGGCGGCTTCAAGTACAACCCGCCCCACGGCGGCCCCGCCGACTCCGACGCCACCAGCTGGATCGCCGCGCGCGCCAATGAGCTCCTGGCCGACGGCTGGCGCGATGTGCCGCGCGTGCCGATCGCCGAGGCCCTGGACGGCAACTACGTCGTCAAGCACGACTACCTCGAGACCTACGTGGCCGACCTCGAGAACGTCATCGATATGGATGCCATCCGCGACGCCGGCGTGCGCATCGGGGCCGACCCCCTGGGCGGCGCCTCGGTGGACTACTGGGGCGCCATCGGCGAGCGCTACGGGCTGGACCTGACCGTGGTCAACCCGAAGGTCGACCCTGCCTGGTCCTTCATGACCCTGGACTGGGACGGCAAGATCCGCATGGACTGCTCCTCCCCCAACGCCATGGCTTCACTGCGCAACGCCATGACCCCCGACGCCGACGGCAACACCCCCTACGACGTCGCCACCGGTAACGACGCCGACTCCGACCGCCACGGCATCGTCACCCCCGACGGGCTGATGAACCCCAACCACTACCTGGCCGTGGCCATCGAGTACCTGTTCACGCACCGGCCCGGCTGGCCCGCGGACGCCGCCGTCGGCAAGACACTGGTGTCCTCCAGCCTCATCGACCGAGTCGTGGCCGCCATGGGCCGCAAGCTGGTGGAGGTGCCGGTCGGCTTCAAGCACTTCGTGCCCGGCCTGCTGGACGGCTCCGTCGGCTTCGGCGGCGAGGAGAGCGCCGGCGCCTCCTTCCTGCGCAAGGACGGCACCGTGTGGAGCACGGACAAGGACGGCATCATCCTGGCCCTGCTGGCCAGTGAGATCATCGCCGTCACCGGCAAGACCCCCTCCCAGCTGCACGAGGAGCAGGTGGAGCGCTTCGGCGCCTCCGCCTACGCCCGCATCGACGCCGCCGCCACCAAGGAGGAGAAGGCCAAGCTGGCCGCGCTGTCGCCGCAGGACGTCACCGCCACCGAGCTGGCCGGGGAGCCGATCACCGACCGCCTGGTGCGCGCCCCCGGCAACGACGCCCCCATCGGCGGGCTCAAGGTCACTACCGCCAACGCCTGGTTCGCCGCGCGCCCCTCGGGCACCGAGGACGTGTACAAGATCTACGCCGAGTCCTTCAAGGGCGCCGACCACCTGGCGCAGGTCCAGGAGGAGGCCAAGCAGGTGGTCTCCGCCGCCCTCGGC
>NZ_PIZD01000019.1:0-18236 GCF_010365615.1 Actinomyces sp. 565 | reverse complement strand
CGATGGGACGTCCCATCGCCGGACCCCGTGTTCAGTTCTCGCGCCAACAGCCCAAACGACGGGCCACCGGCTCGACGAGTTGCACGGTCTGCCGCGAGAGCACCTGGGCGCTGGTCAGCCTGAGCGGCACATAACCCCGCCGCAGCAACGACTGGTCGCGTCGACGATCGTTCTCCCAGGAGTCCCGGTCGCCGTGGTAGGCGTACCCGTCTGTTTCAATGACCAGGCGCCCCATGAGCAGGTCCACCTCGAAGCCGAGATCGGCGGCTACTTCTGGTTCCTGCCCGGCCTCCTGCAGGTCGTACCGAGCAATCGTCTCCAAGAGGGAACGAGCCCGAGGATCAGCCCGCCCCAGCAGGGATCTCAGGCGACCATTACGCGGGCCCATCAACCTGGTCAAAAGCATGGTCTTGTCAACCAGCCCGATTCGCAGAGCGGCATCCAGTGCGATCAGCGCATCGAGCTCGTCAGCGCAGCGCATCACCGTCAGCATGACGGACTCCGGATCGGCGACCGGCGGCTTCAGCGGGTCCTGCGGCGCCAGCCCCTCAATCCGGTGAACAACAACCCGCCCCACTCCCGACGGGGTATGGCTGCGCCCACGCCGAACAGCGACGTGAACAACAGTTGGCTCTCGGCGCAGGGGAATTCCGTAGTGCGCAAGCGCGTGCCCGCAAGTCAGCAAGCCACCGACGCGCCTGGCCGCGACCGTCGCCCGATCGGTCGACGGCAACGCGACTACCCCCTGGGGATAGGAAACGACCTTGCCTCCCTCAACCAGCCTCGCGAGGGCGCGCCAGTCGGAGCGGTCACGACACACACTTGCGCGCCGCGCGGCACCGCAGCGACTGAGGTCAGCCACGAGACGAGATTCTCTATCAACACGATCCACAATCAAATACTGTCAAACATAATCGTCAATACTCAACAGACAGACGTGGTCTGTGGAAAACCTGCACCGCCTGGCCCGTCTTCGGAGCAGCCGCCCGCCCGTCAGACGCTCCTGCCAACCCGCCCCATCCGCAGATACCGGCCCCGGTGTCACTGGATGCACCACATTCACGTTGCTTACGCTGTCCCCGGCCCCCAAGCCTGGAACCCAGGCGCAGAATCACGCCGATCGCCGTGACCCCAAGGACGCACCACACCCGAAAGTGGTGCATTCCATGACAGATCCGGGCCAATTAGGCTTGCCTGCGTGACTCAGCAGCGCCCCTCAGGCCCCTCCGACCGCCACATCGAGTACGTCTCCGGGCTGCCAGGCGCGGACACGGACTCCGCCGCAGTCGGCTCGGCACCGGCGGGCGGGCGCGGGCCGCGCGGCCCTATTCCGCATCAGCAGTCGCGCCCCGGCCCCGAGGACGACCTCCTGCTGGCGACGGGAGAGCCGGTGCGCCCAGCGTCCACCCGGGCCGGGCGCAGCAGCGCCGCATCCCCACGGCCCGGCGCGCCCAGGACGGGCTCTCCAGCCTCGGCACGCACGAGCGCACAAACCAGCCGCCGTACCTGGATGCCGAACCAGCACGGCGCGCACTACATGCTGCTGCTGCCTCCGATCATGGGCTGGGTCGTGGGCGGGTTCAGCTGGGTGAACCTGTTGTTCATCCCCGCCTGGCTGGGCGCCTACCTGACCTACTGGGCCTGGTCACAGTGGGCCCGCGCCCGCTCCCCGCGTCGGCGCGCACTGGCGCTGCCTCCGCTGGCGGTTTACACCAGCTGGACCGCTCTGCTTGGCATTGTGACGTTATCCGTGGCCCCATACCTGTTGCAGTGGGCGGTGCCGTTGGCGCCGTTGTGCGCAGTCGCCCTACGGGAGTCCTGGCGCGGCCGAGAGCGTTCACTCCTCTCGGGACTGGCTACCACGATCGCCGCCTCCCTCATCGCGGCAGTCACCTACTCGCTCGGAGTCGGCGGACGCGGAGGATTCCTAGGCACGGGACCCGACGCCACCAGCCTGCCCGGAGCCTCCCCCAACGGCGAGCTGACGGGATGGGCATGGATGTGGCTGGTGACCGCACTGACAGCGGCCTACTTCTGCGGGACGGTGCCTTACATCAAGTCGATGATCCGCGAGCGCTTCAACCGGCCGCTACTGGCGGGCACGGTCGCGTGGCACGCACTCGTCGCCGCCGGCACGGTGTGGCTCGCCAGTGGCGGCTGGCTGCCGTGGGCGCATGCCGCACTGTGGCTGGTGCTCGCTGTGCGCTCCCTGGTCGTGCCGCTATGGCAGTGGCATCTGGTGCGTGCCCGCCGAGCCCCGCTGCGTCCCCGGGTCATGGGCATCACCGAGATCGTTTTCTGCCTGTTGTTCCTGCTGACTATCGCCATTCACTGAAGGGCGCCATCCCCGCAGACGGCAGGGGCAACCTGGAACAGGACGTGGTGGTGCTGCCCGACTCCAGCCATCCCCACAAATGGCCGGAGCGGCCTGCACTATACGGGCCGTTAGGACCCATAACACCGCCATCCCCACGGACGGCCGGAGCTGCCCCATCGGTCCGGCGGGTCGCCTACATGCACGTTCGGGACCTGAACAACCCACCCTCCTCAGCGCGCACGCCAGGCGGCAGTGGCGGCCAGCACGCGGTCGTTCTCAGCAGGGGTGCCGATGGATACGCGCACACCTTCGCCGACGAAGGGGCGCACCAGGATCCCGGCAGCCCCGAAGTGCTCCGCGAGCGCGCTCGTCTCCTCCCCGACAGCCAGCCAGAAGAAGTTCCCCTGCGAGTCGGGCACGTCCCACCCCTGCTCGCGCAGCGCGGCCAGCACCCGGTCCCGTTCGGCCGCAACGGCTGCGGCGCGGCGGGCGGTCTCGCCCAACACCTCTGGCTCCAGGGCGGCGACCGCGGCGGCCTGCGCCGGCAGGTTCACGCCGAAGGGCGTCGCTACCGACCGGATAGCGGAGATGATGCCGGCCTCGCCCACGAGGTACCCCACACGCAGGCCGGCCAGAGCGTGCGCCTTGGAGAAGGTACGGCTGACCAGCAGGTTCGGGTGCTCCTCCAGCAGCGTGAGCGCATCCCCAACCGCGGAGTCGGTGACGAAGTCGAGGTAGGCCTCATCCACGATCACTAGCACTTGCTCAGGCACGCCCTCCACCAGCGCGGCAAGTTCATCCGCGGCCAGCGCCGGACCGGTGGGGTTATTGGGAGTGCAGGCGAGCAGGGCGCGCGTGCGGGGAGTAATGGCGGCGATCATGCCGGGTACGTCGTGTCGGCCGTCGGCCGTGAGCGGAACCTTGACGGCCCGCGCGCCGGCGACTGCGATGCAGATGGGGTAGGCCTCGAAGGAGCGCCACGGCAGGACCACGTCGTCACCCTCGTCGCAGACGCTGTCCAGGACGTGCTGGATGAGGGCGACCGACCCGTTGCCCACCACCACCTGCTCGGGCGCCACCGCGTGCCGCCTGGCAATCGCCTCCACCAGCGCGTCCCCCGCCATCTGCGGGTAGCGGTTGGCGCCACCCGCGGCTGCCGTCAGGGCGGTCAGCACACTGGCATGCGGCGGGTAGGGCAGCTCGTTGCTGGAGAGCTTGGCTACGTCCTTCCCGGTGGAACGGGCGCCGGGAACATATGCGGGCAGAGTCTGGACGGCGGAGCGGAGATGCACGGGGGTCATGCCCTCATCCTGGCACGCAGCGCAGGCCTGAGTGACCCGCATCCCGTTCCCGCCGGGACCCGGGTCTGGGAGTATGGACGCATGGACTTGATTGTTCGCACGCTCGGAAACGCGGGCGGCCTGTGGCTGGCGGTTGCGCTATTGCCAGGCATGGCCGTGCCGGGCACACCGAGCCTGACTCTGACCGTGGTCAACCTGCTGGTGGTGGGCCTGGTACTGGCGCTGGTGAACTCGCTGATAAAGCCCGTGGCCCGCGTGCTGGCCTTTCCCCTGTACGTGATGACCTTCGGGCTGTTCGCACTGGTGGTCAATGGGGCGATGCTCATGCTGACCAGCCGGATAACGGACGTACTGGCCGGCGTGAGCACCGGTGCGGAACTGACGCTGGGACTGCACGTGGCCACGTTCGGCACCGCGATCGTGGGCTCTCTGATCGTGTCGGTCGCCTCGGCGATAATCGTCGGCGTTCTGGGGCCGAGCGACCACCGAAACGGCCACTGAGGCAAGCACTGAAGTGAGCACTGAGGCGACCGCTGCCCGGGCCCTGCTCCTCGCCGCGCCGCACCTCACCCCTGCTTGCCGGCGCCCTGCGCCACCTGCTCCCAGGTGGTCTCAGGGCTGTCGCGCGTGATGTCGAAGATGATCTCGGTGGTCTTCGCCCCGTCCTCCCCGGCTCCGGTGATGCCTCCGAGCTCCTCGGTCCACTGGTCTATCTGCGGGTTTCCGTGCATGCCGTCGACGGCGTCGGCATAGATCTGCGGCGCGTGAGGGTACCCGTCCACGCCGGCCGCGTGGGTGTCGATGGTTACCACGGTGCGGGTGGGGGTGCGCGGGGTGGGCGCCGCATCGAGCGCGGGCACGGCGTCGCCGGTGTTCTCTAGGTGGATGGCGTTGACGCTTTCGGGCAGGTTCGCGCCCGCGGTCGGGCCCCCGGCGGTGAGCAGGTTGGTGATGTTGAACTGTTCGGCGACTGCCGAGTCGGCGGCGATGTTGGAGGCGGTTATCGCGCCCTGGGAGTGCCCGTACAGGCCGACCTTGTCGCCAGGGGCTATACCGGCCTCACGCATGGCGGTGACCACTGCGGTCTCCATGTCGGTCGGCCGCCCGGATACCGCCTGCAGGTTGGTCAGCAGGTCCTGCGGGTTGGTGTTGCCGCTGCCCCAGTCGGTGGTGCCGGGCACCACGACGAGCCAGGAGGTGGTTCCGTCGGCGTGGTCGGTGCGCAGGATGGAGACCACGCCGGAGGAGGTGTCCTCGTCGCGGCCCTTCATGTCGTCGGAGTAGCGGATGACCTCAGCGACCGTCCCCGGTTGCGGGCCGGTGCCCGACTGCGGCAGCGCTGCGGCTACCGCGGGAACGGCAGTCCCGAGCCCGAAGGGGTCGCGCACGCCGGGAGGGACCGTGACGGACTGTCCGCCGTGCGGGGTCACGGTCACGCCAGTGGGCTCCCCGTAGCGGTACGCCCCCGACTGCTCGGCACGCACGGCCAGGTAGTAGACCACGCGCTGCATGGGTGTCAGGGAAGCGGTGTCCACCATGCGGCTGCCGACGGGCACCTGGTCAGGCAGCATGGCAGAGATCGCGGGGTCCAGTTCCTCGGCTACCTGACCGATGTAGGTCTCGATGGACGCGGCCTCGAGGCCGGTCTTGGCCTGCTTCGCCCATATCGCCAGAGCCAGGAGGATCATGAGGTCGGTGTTGACCCAGTCATCGAGCATTGGGTCGCCCAGCAGCATTTCAAGGCCCTGGAGCGCATCATCCATGCCGTCGGGCAGGGCGGCGCCGTCCGCACTCAGCACCGCCAGTGCGCCTACGATTCCCGCCGCAATGACTGCATGAGACCCGCCTCCAAACTTGATCCCCAGGCGGGCGGTCTGCAGCATCAGGAGCCACCGACCCTTCATGCCCGACTCGGTGTCCGTGTAGGTGGCGGCGCTGAGGGTGACCGCAGTGGCGAGCGTACGCAGGCTGTCGGCGGCGTCGTCGAGGGAGCCGGCACCGCTGGTGAGTGACTGCAGGGCGGCGATGGCATTGGCGCGCTCTGTGGCGCACGAGTCGGACACCGGGGAGTAGCACTGCGCACCACCCGAGGTGATGGCCTCATGCGCCGAATTGAAGCCGAAGTTCCAGGAGCCGTTCGCGCCGATGTTCGGCTGGCTGTACATCATGACCCCGAAGCCGTCACAGCGCAGGTCCGTCAGGCACGCCAGTGCCAGGTCACGGGCATCCTCCAGCCAGTCGGCCGCGGTGCAGAGAGTGGTGGCGAAACTGGTGAGATCGTTGGTGTTCACCCCGTAGGTTCCGCCGCTGACGACGACGCCGGTGCCAGCGGGCATGCCGGACCAGGTCAGGGGGTAGGGCAGGGCGGCGTCCGTGGTGTAAGGGCCCGAACCGGGGGAGGTTCCCCCGCCGAGGACCGGGTCGCCGCTGCGGCACACCATATCGTCCTGGTCCCCGCCCGACGCGGTGGCACCGAAGGGAACCGATCCGGCGCCGGTGCCCTGCCCGAGGGGGCCGGAACCGACCGGAACACTGCTGGGGTCTGCGTAGCTCGCCAGTGGGGTGCGCAGATTCAACGACTTCAGCGCGTACTGGTCCGCGGCGGACACACCACTGGTGGTGTTTACGGTCATGATTAACCCTCCTCGCTCTCGGCGGCTTCCAGTAGGGTCATGGCGTTCTGGGCGTCGGTCATGAGGGCATCGAGCCCGCCTACGAGGGTGACTACTTCATCGAGGGTGGTCTGGCAGGCCGAGGCGGCGGAGCCGGTCCAGTCGGTCGGAACGGTGGCGGGAACCAAGGCGGTGCCAACCTCTGCCTTGTCCGCTGCGATTGAAAGAAGGAAGGAGGACATGGCCTCGACGGTAGAGTGACCGAGGCGGTGCCCGCAGGGTGGCTGTGAACGCGGCAGACGCACGGGCGTACGAACACTACCTGTGGGTTTTGCTGGCCGCCCGGGCGGGAGGCAGCACTAGGCCGTCGGACGCTCCAGGGGCGGGACGCAAAGGTGCGGGCGCTTGCTTCAGGCGGCGTCAACCAATTGCGCAGAGCGGCGGTCGTTGCGGACCGCCACGCGCAGGGCGATTGCGCCGACCGCGTCCGCACCCACCGCCAGCCCCAGCACCAACCACCAGGAGGGCGCGGCCGGGGTGAGGCCGCAGGCAACTGCGACGGCAACGCTCAGTGTGACGGCCGCGAGCGCAGCGACCACGCCGGTACGGCGCCGCCCGACCAGCTCCATGACGGTAACCAGGCCGACGCCCGCCACAAGCCCTCCGGCAGCAGCGGTAGCCGCTAGCAGCAGCGCCCGGTCGGTTCCGGCCAGTGCCAGGCCGGCCCACAGGGCGAGGCCTACGGCTGACAGCACCAGGTCGAGCACCGCCAGCAGTGCGCCCGTGCGGCCGCCGGGGCGCAGCTCCCCGGAGGCGGTCGCGGCCGAACCCCCGGCCGAGGACTGTGGCCCAGCGCCGACCGCGGCCGGCGCCCCGGATACTGCCCGCGGCCCGGCGGCATTACCGCCAATGGCCGATACGCCCGCCGTCGGCACTGCAAGTCCGCCGTGCCGCAGCGCAAGGTATCCGCCCAGCGCCACGCACGCCGCGGCCACCCACGGCAAGGGATGCGTCACCAGCTGCGGAATCGCCAGGACGACGGCCACGGCAACGAGCAGCGCGGGCGCGCCCGCTCGCAGCAAGGCGCGTGCCCGGGCGGCGATCGGCACCAGGTCGTTGATCCACTGGGGCACGTCCGCGGGACTCGGCTCGTACGAGGACCCGCGTGCAGGCTCGCTCATGCCGCCATCCTCCCCGCCGTCCGGCCGCTCGCACCCGCGCCACGCGGCGGCCAGGGGCAGGCAGTCGTTGGGCCGCCCGGACCATAGGCGCTCGACGGCGTCGTCGGCGGTCTCCGCGAGAATCCGGCGGATCTCGGTCCCGGGGAGTCCGGCGGCCGCACGCATCAATACGTGCATCTCGCTACTTGCCAGGTCGCCCGCGTTCAGCCGCCGTACTTGTTCGGACATGACCCCAATGCTAGGCCGCCGCGGCCGGCCAGCCCGTTAGCGGCTACAACCGGCTCGGGCGAACGCTGTCCGGCGTAGGAACCGGCAGCGAGCAGCTCACCCGCCTCTTGTACACTCCTGTACATGGTCGTCGACAAGGGGAACCTTACAGAGCTCTTCTCTGCTCTTCCCCGGCTCGAGGCGGGGCCCGGAATGTCGCAGATCGGCACGAACGAGCTAACAGCGCCATGAGGCGCCTCAAAGATCGTTGAAATCATGCGGTTATGAGGTGACTCCGGAACGTCGGATTCAGCGTTACTGCCGATCTCGGACAAAACCACCCCGAACGCTCAGGGGGTCCGCAGAGGCATCCTACTTTCGCGCTTGAGTCGACCCGGTTGAGACACCTGTCTCCGCCGCTGGCCACGCCTGGCAGAATCGGCGTCATGGTCGACCTCGCCACCGTCTCCCCCGCCATCGCCCTCGGCCCCCTCGACGGCCGCTACCGCGCCGTCACCGCACCACTGGTCAACTACCTGTCCGAGGCCGCCCTGAACCGGGCGCGCCTGCGCGTGGAGGTGGAGTGGCTCATCCACCTCACCGACCTCCGGGCACTGCCCGGCGCCCCCGTGCTGTCCGACGCCGAGAAGACCTACCTGCGCGGCGTCGTGGACGCCTTCGGCGCGGCGGACATCGCCGAGCTGGCCGAGATCGAGGCGGTCACCCGCCACGACGTCAAGGCCGTGGAGTACCTGCTCAAGCGGCGCCTCGACGCCGCCCCCGAGGCCCTGGGCACCACGGTGCTGCCCGAGGTGCACGAGATCGTCCACATCTTCTGCACCAGCGAGGACATCAACAACCTCGCCTACGCGCTGACCATCCGCGATGCCGTCGCACAGGTGTGGCTGCCCGCGGCCCGCGGGCTCGTGGACGACCTGGCCGCCATGGCCCGCGAGCACGCCGACGCGGCCATGCTCGCCCGCACCCACGGCCAGCCGGCCACCCCTACCACCCTCGGCAAGGAGCTGGCGGTGCTGGCCCACCGGCTGCGCCGCCAGGTCAAGCGGGTGGAGGGCGCCGAGTACCTGGGCAAGATCAACGGGGCCACCGGCACCTTCGGCGCGCACGTGGTCGCGGTGCCCGGCGCCGACTGGGAGGAGGTCGCACGCGCCTTCGTCGAGTCCCTGGGCCTGACCTGGAACCCGCTCACCACCCAGATCGAGTCCCACGACTGGCAGGCGGAGCTGTACGCCGACGTAGCCCGCTTCAACCGGATCGCCCACAACCTCGCCACCGACGCCTGGGCCTACATCTCGCTGGGCTACTTCCACCAGCGCCTGAGCGCGCAGGGCTCCACCGGCTCCTCCACGATGCCGCACAAGGTCAACCCGATCCGCTTCGAGAACGGGGAGGCGAACCTGGAGATCTCCTGCTCCCTGCTGGACACGCTCGCCGCCACCCTAGTCACCTCCCGGCTGCAGCGCGACCTGACAGACTCCACCACCCAGCGCAACGTAGGCGTGGCCTTCGGCCACTCGCTGCTGGCGATCGACAACATTCGCCGCGGCCTGGCCGGGCTGGACGTCGACCACGCCCGCCTGGCGGAGGACCTTGACGCCACCTGGGAGGTCCTGGGCGAGCCGGTGCAGCAGGCCATGCGCGCGGCGTCGGTGGCCGGGGCCACCGGCATGGCCGACCCCTACGAGCGGCTCAAGGAGCTCACGCGCGGCAAGCGGGTCACGGCCGCCTCCATGCGGGACTTCATCGCGGGCCTGGGCATGCCCGCCGAGGTCGAGGCGCGGCTGCTGGCGCTGACGCCCGCCACCTACACGGGCCTGGCCGCCCACCTGGTCCGGCACCTGGACGCCTGATCGCGGCCTCCCCCGAGTCGCTCCGGGAGACGCGCTCCCGCGACGCCTCACATGTTGGAGAAGATGATCAGAAGCAGGAAGGCGATCGCCCACCAGATCCCGGCGGGCACGAAACCGCCGCTGCCCTCAGTGTCATCGGTCTGTCCTTTCCGGCGGGAGGTCGGTGGGACGTCCCGCGATGGAGCCTGCACGTACGGGCCCTGCCCCGGTACACGCGGCTGCGGCAGGCCGTGGGCGGAGGCGGATTGCGCGGCTGGCCGTAGTGGCTGCGCCTGCCCGGACGCGTAGGGGTCCGGGGCGGGAGGGCGGGGCACGGGCGTGGAGGCCATTCCGGCGCTCCGGCTGGTGGGGGCGCCGCCGGCCACCACAGCGGCCGACCGCATCCGCGGCGCTGCGCCGTATCCGGCCGCGGATCGTGATGGCGCTCCGGGGGTCGGCACCGGTCCCCCGCCTGGAGTCGGCACGCCTGCGGCCACCGCTGGCCGCAGCCCGTAGCCCGGAGTACTCCGCGAGGAGGGCTGCACCGGCGGCCGGGTAGCGGGCTGGGGGTATCCGGGATGCTGCGGTGCGGGCCGCTGCTGTGCGCTGCTGCCGGGTGGGGCGACCGCAGCGGGATGCGAGGCGGGGGGCACCTGGGCGGGGCGCGGTCTGGCATCGTCGGCGCCGGCGGAGGGCGTGGCGTCGAGCACTGAAACATCGAATATGGGCGAGCCCATGAGGGGGTCGCCCAGGACGCTGCCGAAGGGAGCGTCATCGAAGCCGATGTCAGCCGGCTCCCAGCCGATCGGGGCCCAGGACGTGTCGGACGTGTCGGCGGCGCTCATTTCCGCGGGTGCACGCTGCTCGCTCATGTGACCAGCATCCCACAGTTGGCGCAGCGAGGCCCAGTTACCCTTCCCGCCCGCATTCCCCTCCTGACGTGAGCCTCGATACGGGGAACCACCCGCATCGCTGTCACTGAATGCACCACTTTCGCCACCACACCCGCGAGCCCATCGGCGAAAATCGCATGATGACGCGGATCGCAGTGATGACGCTGCTGCGAGGCGGATGAAAGTGGTGCATTTTGTGACACCACGCAAGAGACAACTCCGGGTCTCGCCGCCTCCCCCACTGAATATCGCCGCAGGTAGCCAGATTTCAGACATCGGGTACCAGCCGCCGAATCCGCCGCCTTCCCCGATGCTTTGCACCCCGTTCCGAGCCTTTTCCCTCCGGCGTGCGGCAGACTCCCGTGCACCAGGACGCGAAGGGGGAAGGAAGGGGGACGCAGTAAGCGTTGGTGGCGAGCCCGCGCCGCCCGCCGCACCGAGTCCCCTGCCCTGCCGCTCCTGCCCTGCGGCATTACAACCCCTACCCCCTAGGGGTATTGTGACGGTTGTCGGTCGCTTCAGATCGGCCGACACCACGTGCACCATGTACGGGCAGGAGGAGCGATGGCCGGATACACGGGAACCAAGGAGGACTACCTCAAGCGACTCAGTCGCATTGAGGGACAGGTGCGCGGCATCTCGCGCATGGTCCAGGAGGACGCCTACTGCATCGACGTACTCACTCAGGTTTCCGCCGTCACCAAGGCACTCCAGGCCGTCAGCCTCGGCCTGCTCGAGGACCACATGAACCACTGCGTGCTGCACGCGGCACAGTCCTCCGACGAGGAGGGCCGCGCCAAGATCCGCGAGGCCTCCGACGCGATCGCCCGCCTGGTCAAGTCCTGACCGCACGGCGGGCGGCGCCCGCCGGCACCGGCATTCGCCGCTCGCAAACCAGACCCAAACCCACACACCGAGATCAAGGAGCCCATCATGTCCGAGTTCACCGCCGACGGCGTCGACCGCACCACCACCCTGAGGATCTCCGGGATGACCTGCGACCACTGCGTCGCCCACGTCACCGAGGAGCTGGAGGCCCTCGACGGCGTCAAGAATGTCTCCGTCATCCTCAATAAGGGCGGGCAGTCCGTGGCCACGGTCGTCTCCGATGTGGTCCTGTCGGATGCCGCCCTGGCCGAGGCCATCGACGAGGCCGGCGACTACACCCTCGACGCGATCGAGCGCGACGCCGCCTGAGCTCACACTGGAGGCCGATCAACACATGTCTGAGCCGACTCACACCGCCACCACCGACGCCGCCCCCAGCTCGACGCCGGTGGCCACCGTCGACCTCGCGGTCGGGGGGATGACCTGCGCCTCCTGCGTGGCGCGCGTGGAGAAGAAGCTGGGCAAGCTCGACGGTGTCAAGGCCTCCGTCAACCTCGCCACCGAGTCCGCCAGGGTCACGCTGAGCGCACCGGTGAGCAATGAGGAACTGATCAATGCGGTGGCGCGAGCCGGCTACACGGCCACCGTCACCGGCCGCACCGACCTGGCGCCGACCGACGGCGATTCCGGTTCCGCAGCGCCCCGACCCGATGCCGGATCCGGGTCGGCTCCGGCATCCCCCTCCCCCGATGCGGCAGCGGCGACCGACGCGGAAACACACTCTTCCACCGCAGTCTCATCCGGCGCGTCCGCCGGCTCCGAGTCCGCACCGGCGCCGGCCGGGGCAGACGCAAGCTCACCGGCTCCGGTGCTCGGCCAGTCCCAGGCCGAAAGGGCCGCCTACCTGCGCACCCGCCTGGTCGTCTGCCTGGTGCTGTCGATCCCCGTGATGGCGCTTTCGATGATTCCCGCGCTGCAGTTCACCGGGTGGCAGTGGGTGGTGGCGGCGCTGGCCCTGCCGGTGGCCACCTGGGGTGCCTGGCCCTTCCACCGCTCCGCTCTCCGGGCGCTGCGCCACGGAGCCTCCACCATGGACACGCTCGTGTCCCTGGGCGTGATCGCCGCGACCGGCTGGAGCCTGTGGGCGTTGATCTTCGGCGGCGCCGGCCAGCTGGGGGCGCATATGAGCATGGAGCTGCTCCCGCGCGCCCAGGGGCATCAGGTGCACATGTACTTCGAGTCCGCCGCCTGGGTGACCACCTTCCTGTTGGCGGGCCGCTACGCGGAGGCGCGCGCCCGCTACCGCTCAGGCGATGCCCTGCGCGCCCTGCTTCAGCTCGGAGCCACCTCGGCCACCCGGGTCACGCTGACCGCCCCCTCCGGCTCCACCGACGCCGTCGACGTGCTCGACGACGACGGCGCCCCTCTCCCCGAGGCCGCCCGCACCGAGGAGACGGTGGCGATCGACGCCCTGGCCGCCGGCGACCTGTTCGTGGTGCGTCCGGGCGAGAAGATCGCCACCGACGGCGTGGTGATCGAGGGCCGCTCCGCGGTGGACGCCTCCATGCTCACCGGTGAGTCGGTGCCGGTGGAGACCGGTCCCGGCGACGCCGTTACCGGCGGCTGCATTAACACCTCCGGTGTGCTGCTGGTGCGGGCGACGGCGGTCGGCGCGGGGACCACGCTGGCGCGCATCGGCGCCATGGTCACCGAGGCGCAGGCCGGCAAGGCAGCGGTGCAGCGGCTGGCCGACCGCATCTCCGGGGTGTTCGTGCCGGCGGTGATCGTGCTGGCGCTGGCCACGGCGGCGGTGTGGCTGGCGCTGGGGCACCCGGCGCAGCCCGCGTTCATGGCGGCCGTATCCGTGCTGGTGATCGCGTGCCCCTGCGCACTGGGGCTGGCGACGCCGACGGCGCTGCTGGTCGGCTCCGGGCGCGCCGCCCAGCTCGGCGTTGTCATCAAGGGCCCGGAGGTGCTGGAGTCCACCCGCACCCTGGACACGATCGTGCTGGACAAGACCGGCACCGTCACCGAGGGCCGCATGCGCCTGGACGCCGACGGGATCGTCACCTGGGACGCCGAGGGTGACGGCGGGGTGGAAGCAGCGGAGGACTCCGCATCCCCAGCACCCGGCGCCGAGGGGGTCGGACCGGACTCAGCCGGGGCGGGGGAGCCGCTCGAAGGCGTGGTGGGGCTGGCGGGAGCGATCCGAGGTACGAGGATCGCGGGTGGTAGCCGAGAGGGGCTTCACCGCCCCGGCCCCGAAAGCACGCGGTTGCAGGCCCTCGCCCTGGCCGGGAGTGTGGAGGCGGCCAGCGAGCACCCGGTGGCCCGGGCAATCACCGAGGCCGCCAAGGAACGGCTCGAGCAGGTGCCGGCGGTGCGGGACTTCTCCAACCACGAGGGGCGGGGAGTGTCCGGCACGGTGACGCTGGACGGCGCCGCCTACCAGGTCCGGGTGGGCCGACCGGCCTGGCTGGCGGAGCAGGGGGTGGACCTTCCCGCACAGGCAACCGGCGCCGTCGCCGCCGCGCAGGAGTCCGGGGCGACCGCCGTGGTACTCGCCGTGGACGGCGTCGCCCGGGCGGTGCTGGCAGTGCGGGACACGGTGCGTCCCTCCTCCCGGGAGGCGGTTGCCGCACTGCGCGAGCTGGGGGTGCGCCCGGTGCTGCTGACCGGCGACAACCGGCGGACCGCGGACCGGGTGGCCCGGGAGGTCGGCATCGACGCCGCAGACGTGCGCGCCGAGGTGCTGCCGGGCGACAAGCGCGACGTGATCGCCGGTCTGCAAGGCGAGGGCCACGTGGTGGGCATGGTCGGCGATGGCGTCAACGACGCCGCGGCCCTGGCTCAGGCGGGCACGCGCGGGCTGGGTTTTGCCATGGGGTCGGGCACGGACGTGGCCATTGAGGCCGCGGACATCACGCTGGTGCGCGCTGACCTGGATGCCGTGGTGACGGCCATCCGCATCAGCCGGGACACGCTGCGGATCATCAAGCAGAACCTGTTCTGGGCCTTCGCCTACAACGTGGCCGCGATTCCGCTGGCCGCGGCCGGAATGCTCAACCCGATGATCGCCGGCGCCGCCATGGCCGCCTCCAGCGTCATCGTGGTCACCAACTCCCTGCGCCTGCGCAGGGCCGGAAAGTAGCTGCCGGGAAGCAGTCGACGCGGGACGCGCCGAGGTCGGTTCGCTTCGGCATCTCACGTCCAGCGCATCAGCTTGGTGGCGGCCCAAAACAGCGCCGCCCCGACGACGCCAGTGACGCCGATCCCGATCAGCGCGTCACTCAGCTCGGCCACGCCCGTCAGCGGCCAGCGCAACGCGTCGAGCAGGTAGGTCAGCGGCAGGAAGTTGGCGAGCGTATGCATCCATCCCGGCAGAATCTCCAACGGCAGCAGCGCGCCGGAGGCGAAACCCATAGGCAGGACCACAATCATCACCGCCAGGGAGACTGCGGTGACGGTGGGCAGCACCAGGCCGAAGAGCATGCCCAGGGAGTAGAAGAGTAAAGTCCCCAGGAACACTGGCACCACGGTTAGGATTGCCCATGGCGACAGCGTGACACCGACCGTCGGCACAAACCCGGTGAGCACGATGAGCACCGCCTGCACGAGTGCGGAGACGACGGCGACGGCCAGCGCCGAGGCGAGGATTGAGCTCACGGGCATTGGCGCACTGCGCAGGACACGTCCGACTCCCTTCTCCCGCCACTCGCCAATAGTTGTGGCGCCGGCGAACATGCCAACAAATGCCACTCCAAAGCCCATGACGTTGGGACTGATGAAGTCAACGATGTCATGGCCGTCCACCCCTGGTTGGTCACCCATGGTCAAGGCAAGGACAACCAGCAGTGCCGGAGGGAATGCATATGAGAAGAGCATGGTGGCCGGATCGCGCAAACTGGTGCGCGCCAGGGAAACTGTTAGGGCTTTGACGGGGCTCATGACTCGTACTTCTTCCCTGTGAGCTCCATGAACGCGTCCTCGAGGGTCGGGCTGTGCACCTGCGCGCCTGCGGTCGGCACATCCGCCGCGCCAAGGGCCGCAAACACCTCACCCACGTCACGCACGTGAATCACCAACCCGCCCGCACTCACGGTCGCAGCTGTCACCACATCCAGGCCGGTCACTACATCCAAATACGGCGCCGCCCCGGGCAGCAGCACCGAGGCATCACTACCCGCACCGGCAACCAGAGCAGACGGAGATGCCGTCGTCACCACCCGGCCACCATCAAGAATGGTGACCACATCGCACAGGCGCTCGGCTTCCTCCAGATGGTGAGTCGTATACACCACCGTCGTGCCCTCCTCACGCGCCGATGCCAGCAAGCCCACCAGGTCATGACGAGCCGTCGCATCCAGAGCCGCCGTCGGCTCATCCAAGAACAACACCTCCGGCCGATGCACCATCGCCGAGGCCACCGCCAATTTCTGCCGCTCACTACCAGAGGCCCGCTCCACACGCGAGTTGCGCACGTGTCCCAGATCCATGGCCTCAATGAGTTGCTCAGCCCGTGCTTGTGAGGCGCCAAATATCGCGGCGATGGCGGAAAGGTGCTCCCACACCGTGGCACGAGAAAAGAAGGCCGTGGCCTGCGGCTGAATCCCCACCCGCACTAGCAGACGCGGATCACGCGGCAACGGTGCCCGACCCAGCAGCTCCACACTGCCCGCCTGAGCACGGCGCGCACCCTGGATGATCTCAACCAGCGTCGTCTTACCAGCACCATTGGGACCGATCACACCATGGAACGACCCCCGCTCCACCACCAGATCCACGTCCCGCAGCACCTGGTGTCCCGCATATGAACGGCACACGCCGAGAACAACCACCGGCTGCACAACAGTCCCCTTTCACGTTCAAGCCTTCGATGGCTCGACCATGACACAGCGGCGGGACTCGGCTGTTCCGGCTTCCCGCCACAACCTCTCCTACCTTGGTAGGAGGCTCATGATGTGGGCTAGTCTGTGCGCAGTCTTGAAAGGCCACCCATGTTCGCCCTGCCTCACCCAGCACTCAACGTCGCGCCGAGTCGACTTCGTGCTGCGTGGCGCGCCCACCGTGAACTCAGCGTCTTCACGGCCTTCAGCCTGGCCTTCTCCGCGTTGCCGGTGCTGTTCCAGTGGTTCACTCTCACCGATACGGTGGGTTTGGTGGTGCCGTGGGCGCTGCTGCTGATCCCCCGCATTCCCTGGACCGCCACCACCATCCTGGCAGCGGGTACAGCTTACGGGCTCGTAGACGCTAGGGGACCCGGATTGGTGCTGGCCGGATGGTTCGCCGTGTACGCCCTCGTTCGTCGGGGCGGTTATCGGCAGGCCGTTGTGATTGTGGTGGCCATGGCGGCCGGAAACCTCCTAGCCTGGCAGGCGGGAACGGAGATGAATGACCTGTTCATCAGCCAGGTGTTGTGGATTGCCATCTGTATGGGTGTCGCCGCTCCTCTGCGGCTTGCTGACGCCAACGTCTCCCGGGCCCAGGCCGCTCACGCCCAAGCCCTGCGCGAGCAGCGCGCCCTCATCGCCCGCGAACTCCACGACACCCTCGCCCGCGCCAACACCCAAATCGTCCTGCGCGCCCAACAAGCACAAGCCCACCTCCACAACCCCAACCACACCGACCAGATCAACACCGCCCTAGACGACATCATCACCACCGGCCACCAATCGGTCCTCGACCTGCGCACCATGCTGCGCCTCCTGAGACAAGACACCAACACCCCACTAGACCCCGCACCCCCCACACCCGACCTAACCACCACCCTCACCCAAGCCCGCCACAACCTCCACCAAGCCGGCCTCCACGCCACCGTCACCCACCAAGGAGACACCACCCGACTCACCCCCACCCTGACCACCACCCTGACCCGCATCCTGGACGAATGCGTCGCCAACATGATCAAACACGCCGCCCCCGACGCCCAATGCACCATCCAACTCAACATCACCGACACCACCGCCGAGCTCCACGCCATCAACCCCCTGGCCGACACCCGACACACAACCCCCGCCACCTCATCCAAACTCGGCATCCTCGGCATCCAGGAACGCACCCACGCCCTCGGAGGAACCACCACCACCAAACACACCAACCACCAATGGATCCTCCACACCACCCTCCCCCTCACACCCAACAACGAAAAGGGCAAACCATGAACCAAAACATCCAGCCCAGTCCGATCCGCGTCGCCATCGTGGACGACGACGCCATCGTGCTCGACTCGCTATCCATGCTCCTCGGTCAGGAAAAAGGCATCGAAATAGTGGCCACCGCCGCCAATGGCGCCGAGGCGGTTGATCTTGTCCACGACCACATGGTGGACGTCGTACTCATGGATATCCAGATGCCGGTTCTGGATGGCATTGGAGCAACCTCGCGGATCCTCGCCGCCGGGGGCAGCACTCGGGTACTCCTACTGACCACCTTCGATGACGATACCTTCCTCGATGGAGGAATCGCCGCCGGCGCTTCGGGCTTCCTTCTCAAGACCACGCCTGCCGCCGAGATCGCGGCGGCAATTCGGACCGTCCACGGGGGCGGTAAGGTCCTCTCGCCCGGACCCACCAGCCGCGTCTTGGAACGCTACGTGCGCGGCCAGCGCCCCAGTACCGGTTCCACCGCGGAACTCGATCTATCGGGGCGAGAGCGGGAAGTGCTTCGGCTTCTGTGTCAGGCACGCACCAACCGCCAGATTGCACGCCAGATGAACGTTGCGGAGACCACCGTCAAAACTCACGTTTCCTCGCTTATGCGCAAGATGGGGGTGGGTAGCCGACTGGAGATCGTCACCGAGGCGTACAAGCGGGGCATCGGCGGCTAGTCACCCCTCCTCATTATGTCTCGTCGGGCTCCCTCAAAAGGAGGAATCGAACGGGGACTCAATGATGAGCAGGCCACACAGCTGTGTAGGACAAGATGCGACTATCCCACCGGATCCACAACCGATAGGAAGTCACCGCACATGTGAGCGTTTCTCATCAGGGTTGAGGGGGTGCGGGTTGGGATCGTTGGGATGGTGCGGGAAGGTGGGTGTGTCGTTGG
>NZ_PIZD01000018.1:80219-104172 GCF_010365615.1 Actinomyces sp. 565 | reverse complement strand
TCCCAAAACCCATGAGACTCAACCGTCCCAGAAGTCATGAGACTCAACCGTCCCAGAAGTGTGGAGACAGCACAGTACGGTAGGGGTACGTAGCGTCACCGAAAGGTACGAAGCGTCGGTGTAAAGGTACGAACCGTCATGCGAAGTGACGAACCGTCACCGAAAGGTACGAACCGTCGCGGGACGTGCCGAAGCGTCGCGCGGGGCGCACGGGCGAGCCGGCCCGATCCGCGCCCCCGCAGCGGTGCGTGCCTCCCCGTTGAGCCTGGTGTGTGGCACTGGTCTGCTGTGGCCTGCGCGCATGGGCACGCCTCCCCGCAGCACCTGGGGTCGGTGGCAGAATCGCTGGAACCGCTGGGATCGTTGGAACCGCGGGATCGCTGGCCGGTGCCGCCGGCGGTTGTCCCCCCGGTTAGGAAGCCGCGTAGTCTCAATGATTTCTACGATTCGCCCGGGGCCGCCAACACGGCCGGACCCGCAGCCCCGCGCACGACCCCGCCGAAGCGAGTCCGCCTCGGCCCGAGAACGTACCTGGTTGGGTGAGGACCTATTGGGTACATCGGCGCCCACCGGCAGCAGCCTCCCGAGCCCGAGCACGCCCTAACATGCCTGACAACAGCTTTCCTAGCGCGGCCTTGCGAGTCTGGGGCTGTGCTCCCGTGCTCGAGCACGACCGTCGGCCCGAGTACGGCTGCCACTCCGCGGCCAGTCTCTCAACACCACACCCGCCAACCGGAAGAGCGATTCTGCTGTGTGGCTGCGTGGCTGTGTGCTGCGGTGGCCTGCTACGCCACTTCGGGGTTAACAACGCCGGTTAACGGCCTGCTGAAGGGCTGCAAGGTATACAGCAGGCGGGCAACTAGCGTTGCTGACGCCGAAGTGGCGTTGCAAAAGGCCCGGCGCGCTACCAGCGGTGAGGGGCACGGTAAACCGCCCGTGCGCCCTGGGGCCGGTGGCCTACCCACCCGCCCCGGGCGCTCCGGGCGCCACGGCGTGCACACAACCCGAGAAGGGACAGTCCCCGCGCCCAGCCTGGCATCTAGCGGACGCTCCGTCACGCCACAGCAGCCCTCAACCGCCGGCAGCCACCGCCCGCGCGCCAGCCTGACGACCCCGGGTCCCGCCATGCCGACAGCGACCCCGACGACGACGCTCCGCGCAGCATCCTGACGATCCCGGACCCGCCAGCACCACCACAGCGACCACCACCAGGCAACCACAACCTAACCAGATGAGCCCGTTTTGTCGTGTGACGTTTTCTGAATGAGGTGCGGCCTATGCGGCTTTGGTCGCGGATCGTAGCCGGAGCGTTGCGCTCACATGCGCCTTGCCTAGACTGTGGTTAAAATGTTGCTGCATAGACTGTCAATCGTGAGTCAGGTGCCGGTGCGGCGAGGTACTGTGTAAAAACCGCTCGCAGGGGATTGCGTGTGGATGCTTTCGGTTGAAAGCGATTTTGTTGTTCCAACACATACGGGGAAGTCGTTAAATGCGTCACGCCGCACCATCCCGCCGGACGCGGGCGGTTTCGCGCTCCAGAGCCACAGCGGTAGTCACCGTCCTATCTCTCTTCGCCAGCGCCCTGATCGGCGGCGTAGTGCTACCTATCCAGCCTGCCGCCCAGGCGGCTGAGGTCGTGGTCCGCCTGGGCACGGCCACCGCGGTGCAGCGCGATGTCACCACGAACTCCTTCCCGACTCCCGCGTCGGCGTACACCAGTGCTTGTGTGCGGTACTCGCCGAACGGCGTGAATGCCAACGCTGGCGTGTACTCCACGTCGGTGGTGAACTCTGGCTCATACGCGTCTTTTGGGTACAGCTTTCCCATAGGCGGGCGGTGTCCAACATACTTTACCGCGAGCACTCAAAGTAATGTCGGGCTGAAGCCTGAGCTTACGGAAGAAGTCACTGCCGGCCACCCCTTCCTGGTGGCCACCATGCGCCACGGGAACAACCCCGTAGTCCAGCTCGGTACCGTGACCCCTACGGAGGTCTCCGGCACCATGGACCTGACCCTTGGTGACGCGATCAAGTCCTCCTTCCCCTGGACCCTTACAGAGACTCCTAACACCTGCCGCTCCACCTTCAACCAGGACGGCAGCTACAACGCGGACGGTACCGGACAGTACGCCTATGACGTGAATGGCGGCATAGGGCTCCGTTCCACGGGGGCGTGGTACTGGAACGGACGGCAGTACGTCTGGAACTGGAACGGCCCTTACCACTACGCCTACGGTCGGCACGGCCGTGCGGGTGGCCTCATCTCCTTCCCCGACGGCGATGGCGAGGTGGCTGGCGAGGCGACGAACGGTGTGCGCGGCGCCATCTATGACGCGTTCGGCCGCTCCTGCGAGGATGACATCCTTGAGATCGACCCTGCCCTGCCGGATTCTAAGGGGTACGAGCAGGACGGTATTACCTACAAGCTGAAGCTATGGGGATTCGTAAATAATGGCAGCGATTCATCGTGTAATGCGAGCCTAGCCGACAGCCCGATTGAACGGACCTTCATTACCAAGGAGGGCACCGAGACCTACGGCTGCCTGTACGGCTCACTGGAGCAGGTCCGTGCCGTCACCTTCAACAAGGACGTCACTACAGACCCCTCGCTGGAGAACTCGACCACCATCCCCACCTTCGAGTACGAGAACGTCTCCGCCGAAGGATCCACGGCACTCGCTGACTGGGGCGACATCAACCCCCTGAAGCCCAGCGGCTGGGGCGAGGCGGGTACCGCCACCGGCGCTAAGCCATACGAGCTGCTGGCTCCGGACGACCAGGCCATTGTTAAGGAGAAGGACGCCAACACGGTTACGGAGACAAGCTCCGGCTGGCGCCTGACCGGGGTCACCTGTATCACCAACGGCGATAAGCAGCCCCTGATGAACCGTAACGGTGAGGTGCTCACCGACTCCGCCGTCAACCTGTCCGAGGGCACGCTGAACCTGTCCAGCTCAGAGCTGGCGGACACCAAAGAGAACACCGCCATCACCTGTACCTGGCACAACGAGTACGTTGGCCGCTCCCAGCTCACCCTGGTCAAGGAAATCGACGGCATGACCTTCCCCGCCGTCAGTGAGAAGAACTGGACCCTGACGGCCACCCCCACCCAGACCTCCGAGGAGGGCGCCGCCTTCCCCTACCGGACCATCTCCGGCCTGTCCGGCGAGGATTCCGTGACCGGCCAGTGGACCCGCTCGGGCACCTACACCCTGTCTGAGGCCACCACCGGCAACGTCGAGGGCTTCTCCCAGCAGGGAGACTGGCAATGCGTGAACCAGAACGGCGACGCCGTCTCCGTCACCGACTCCCAGGTCACCCTCGCTCCCAACCAGCGTGTCACCTGCACCGTCACCAACACCTTCAAGACCGGCTCCATCCAGATCAACAAGGCCGTCTCCGATCCCGACGGCGGCCTGACCGATCAGGACAAGACCTTCACGGGCACCTACGACTGCGGCAGCGCCAACGGCCGGGACTTCACCGGCACCTGGTCCGCCACCACTTCCAAGCCCGCCGTCATCTCCGGCCTGCCCGTGGGTGCCAGCTGCGCCATCACCGAGGACGCCCCCAGCGGCGACCTCAAGGACGACTCCTACGAGTGGACCACCCCCCGCATCGACAACTCGTCGGTCGTGGTTCCCACCGCTCCGGCCGCGGGCCAGGTGAACGTCACCAACACCATCGTCCGCCACACCGGCACCATCAACGTCAACAAGGTCGTCGAGCCGGAAGACGAGACCGCCGCGGGTGGCTGGACCGGCTCGCCCGACCGCACCTTCGCGGTCTCATACACCTGCGACGGCGACGGCGGCTCCGGCACGCTGGACGTCTCCACCGGAACCCCCGCGAAGCTCACCGTCCCCGCCGGCACCACCTGCTCCTTCTCCGAGGCGGCCCCCGAGACCGCGGACGGCGACTTCAAGGACTCCTCCTACGAGTGGACGGGCGCGGGCAGCTTCGACAACTCCAGCGTCACTGCCGGCAAGGACTCTTCCGACTCCATTACCGTCACCAACACCTACAAGCGCGTGCTGGTGGACCTGAACCTCGCCAAGCGCGTGGACGGCGAGGGCTACAACGGCGGTGACGCCACCTTCGCCGTCGACTACGACTGCGGTGCCGACTACGCCGGCACAGTGAACGTCGCCAACGGCGCCACCGCCACCGTGCAGGTACCCCGCGGCGCCCTGTGCACCGTCTCCGAGTCCGCCGCCTCCCTGAACGAGGACCTACTCGCCGACGCCTACGACTGGGGCACCCCCAGCTACGAGGGCCTCGACGCCGCCGACGGCACCATGGTCAGCGCGGCCGACGGCGGCAAGACCGTCACCGTCGTCAACCCGACCGAGGCCGCCTGGGGCAAGGTGGTTGTCACCAAGAACGTCGAGCCCGATGCCGGCCCCGTGACCGCGGGCACGACCTTCCCGGTCACCGTCACCTGTGACGCACCCGCCCAGGGCGAGACCGAGAACTACACCGGCACCTTTGACCTGTCGGCCACCGGCTCCACCGCCACCGGCACCACGCCGTACATTGCCGCCGGCGCCAACTGCACCGTCAGTGAGACCGCGCCCACCGGCTCCGAGGGCCTGACCGACGCCTCCTACAAGTGGAACGCCGGCCCCGATGACCAGACCGTCACCGTCCAGGGCGACCGCACCGAGCAGGTCACCGTCACCAACACCTGGCAGCGCGACTACGGCGACTTCACCATCACCAAGCAGCTGACCGACCTGGACGGCCAGGGCGCTGACAACACCTACGCCGGCACCTGGACCTGCAGCCACCCCGGCGACGACGACGCCACCGGCACCTGGTCGGTGACCGGCTCCGGCGCCGCCACGCTGAACGTCACCTCCGGGCCCGCCACCGCTAACGGAACCAGCGCCGCCGTGCTGCTGGGCTCCACCTGCACGGTCACCGAGGACGACCCCGGCGCCCCCAACGCCGCCGACCCCTCCTACGTGTTCTCCACCGCCGGCACCACCTCCGGCCCGGTCACCATTGACCCGGGCACCCGCACCGGCAACGTGGACGTCACCAACGTCGTCGCCCGCACCACCGGCGGGCTGACCATCACCAAGAGCGTGGAGGGCGCCGAGGCCGGCACTGGCTTCCAGGACACCGACTTCACCTTCAACTACACCTGCACGCCGCTCAGCGGCGAGGCCATCAGCGGCACCGCCACCGTGCGGGCCGGCCAGGTAACCGAGCCCATCACCGGCATCCCCGAGGGCTCGTCCTGCACGGTCACTGAGAACACGGACGCCCTCCCCGCCGCCATCGACCCCTACCGCTGGGACGGAGACGGCACATCCATGACCGCCACGCCGTCGAGTGGGGCGAGTGTGTCCGCGGACGGCGCGAGCATCACCTTCACCATGCCCGGCGGCGAGGACGCGGGTGTGGCCGTGGCCGCCACCAACACCATGAGCGAGCGCTACGGCTCCATCCAGGTCACCAAGACTGTCGCGGAGCCCAACAAGGCCAATGGCTTCGCCGGCGCCGGGGAGAAGCTCTTCCCCGTCACCGTCACCTGTGACGGCGCCCAGGCCTACTCCGGTTCCCTCGCCGACGGCGAGACCGTCACGGTCGGTGACATCCCGCTCGGCCAGACCTGCACGGTCACCGAGGGCACCATCAGCGGCGGCCTGGCAGACGGCTCCTACGCCTGGGGTGCGCCCACCATCACCGACCCGGTCACCGTCACCAGTGAGGACGCCTCCTCCGGCACCGTCACCGTCACCAACACCATTGAGCGCGTGCGCGCCGACGTGAACCTGAGCAAGGTGCTCTCCGGAGAGCTGGCCACCCAGTTCGGCGCCGACAACACCTACTCCGGCACCTTCACCTGCACCCATGAGGGTGACGCCGACGTGACCGGCACCTGGAGCGTGGACGGCGCCGGCAAGGCCGCCATCACCTACGACGACGGCCAGGCCCCGTTCGTTGACTCCACCTGCACGCCCACCGAGGACCTGGACGCCTCCGGCGCCCCGGACACCGACCCCTCCTTCTCCTGGGGCGAGCCCACCCACGACGCCGCCACCGTGACGGCGGACGGGACCGCCACCATGACGGTCACCAACACCGTGAACCGCGACATGGGTTCCCTGACCGCTGCGAAGACGGTCAGCGGGGAGACGAACGGGCTTAAGGACGGCCAGACCTTCACCCTGAACGCCACCTGCACCGCACCCGGCGTTGACGGCGAGCTCACCGCCACCGCCACCGTGGCGGACGGCGATACCGGCGTCGCCTTCGACCGGGAGATCCCGGCCGGCTGGACCTGCGCCATCAGTGAGGTCGCACCCACCCAGGACCAGCTCAAGGACTCCTCCTACGCCTGGGACATGGTCACGGTCTTCCCCGACGAGGTCACCGTCACCAAGGGTGAGACCGTGGAGGTGGCCGCCACCAACACGATCCGCCGCGTCACCTCCTCCCTGAGCCTGAACAAGGCATACGGGGACGGCCTGTCCGACGGTGTCGTCGTGGACGACTCCTTCTCCGGCGACATCGCCTGCCACTACGACGACGCCCAGGGCACCAGCCAGGACTGGAGCCTGACCTGGACCGCCGACGGCGCCGGCGCAGCCACCATCGACGGCCTGCCGGAGGACGGCCTGCCGCTGGGCACCGTCTGCTCCGCCACCGAGGAGGCGCCTACCCAGGACCAGTTGAAGGACATCTCCTACCGCTGGGCCGAGCCGACCGTCTCCGACCCGGTCACCATCGGGGCGGACGCCGCCGCGAACACGCTCACCGTCACCAACGACGCCGAGCGCGCCGCCCAGCCGCTCACCGTCACCAAGGCCTACGCCGGCATCGACGGCGCCCTGAACGACGGCGCCACCGTGCACGGCGGCTGGTCCTGCACCCAGGCGGACGGCAGCGAGGTCGGCGGACGCTGGGAGCTTCCCGCCGCCGGCGGCTCGACCACTATCGCCGCGGGCGCCACCGGCGCCACCGTGTACGCGGGCGCCGACTGCACCCTCACCGAGGACACGCCCATCGACACCGCCGGGCTGAAGGACGTCTCCTACGCGTGGAACAACCCCGTCTACGACGTCTCCACGGACGGGCAGGCCTTCACCGACGGCAACACGCTGACTGGCATTGCCCAGGACTCCGACCCGGTGCTGCGGGTAACCAACTCCACCGAGCGCATCTACGGCGCCCTGGCCATCAACAAGCTCGTCGAAGGGCTCGACGGCGTCACCGCGGCCGAATCCAACACCTACGCGGGCACCTGGTCCTGCACCGCCCCTGACGGCACCGGCAACGAGGGCACCTGGCGGGTCACCGGCGGCGGCACCGCCACCCTGACCGGCGACTACGCGCAGATCCTGGTCGGCTCCGACTGCACGGTCACTGAGACCGGCCGCCCGACCACCCCGGTGGGCGGCGACCCGTCCTACCAGTGGACCGACCCCGAGCTCGACGGCGACTACGGCACCGTCACCCAGGCGCAGACCATCGCCCGGGAGGCCACCTCCACCGCGGAGGTCACCAACGCCGCCGCGCAGCGCCTCCTGGCCACCGGCTTCACCGTCAACAAGGCCATCTCCGGGGCCACCGACGGCGCCACCGGTGAGGGATACACGGTTGACTACACCTGCACCGCCGGCCAGGACACCTTCACCGGCACCCTCACCCTGCCCGCCGACGGCACCGCCGTCGCCGTGGAGGGCGTGCCCGTAGGCGCCACCTGCACCCTTACCGAGGCGGCCCCCGGGGACGACGCCCTCGCCGCGCCCACGGACGGCTCCTTCACCTGGACCGACCCCATGACCTACGCGGTCGAGGGCGCTGACGCCGACACCTCCACCCCCGGAGCGGTCACCTTCACCCTGCCCGCCGGGGCTGACGCCGCCGTGGCCGCCACGGTCACCAACGACGTCGTCCCGCACGCCGGCGTGAACAAGACCTTCACGGGCACCACCAAGCACCTGGACGCCGACGGCAACTGGACCGGCGAGACCTGGGACGTCACCTACGAGGTGAGCGTCACCAACCCCTCGCAGGTGCAGGGCCTCACCTATGACCTGGTGGACACCCCGACCGTCCCCGAGGGCACCACGCTGAACTCCATCACCGTCACCGGCGGCGCCCTTGAGGACGCGCTCACCCAGGAGGCCGGGCCCGTGACCGTGGTCGAAGGTGCGGCGCTGCCGGCCGGCGCCACCCACACCTACACCGTGGTGCTGAACGTGACCGCGCCGGACACCGGCGTACCCGGCGTCGAGGCGGACCAGTGCAGCGCGCAGGCCGCCACCGACGGCAACGCCATCCACAACACCGCCACCGTCACCTCCGGCGAGGTCACCGACACCGCCGAGGACTGCGGCGACGTGCCCACCAACCCGAAGTTCTCGGTGCGTAAGGACGGTGTTGACGTGGTCCGCAACGGGGACACCTACACCGCCACCTACACGGTGACGGTGGAGAACACCTCCCGGGCCGACAGCCAGATCATCGCCGACGTCACCGACGCTCCGGCCCTGCCGCAGACCGCCAAGATCACCGGCGTCGCCGTACTGGAGAACGGGGAGACCGCCGCGGACGCCCGGATTCCCGGCATCACCGACGGCGTGCTGGACGGAGCCATCACCCTGGCCCGGGCCGGCTCCGGCCCCGTGCTGGCCGGCGGTACCGCCGGTGAGGACGGTGCCGTCACCGGTGGCGGCACTCGCGTGATCACCGTCCAGGTGAGCTTCACCGTGGACTCCGCCGCCGCAGACTTCGAGGACACCGACTACCAGTGCGGGCACGAGCGCGCCGACGGCGCCCCCTCCGGCCTGGTCAACACCACCGCCATGGTGGGCGACACCGACGGCGACGCCAACAACACCGCCTGCCTGGACCTCACGCCTCGGCTGACCGTGTCCAAGTCCGTGGCCACCACCGGCGTTGGTACGTCCTCCAGCTTCGACGTCGCCTACACCATCACGGTGACCAACGAGGGCGAGCTGGCCCAGTCCACCGGCCTGCTGCGCGACAAGCCCGACTTCGCACCCGGCCTGGACATCGAGCGCGTGACCGTGACCGCCCCCGGCGGGGAGCCGGTAGCAGCCGAGCCCGACGCCGAGGGCTACTACACCCTCACCGACGGCGACGTGATCGCACCCGGGCAGACGGCCCAGTACACGATCACCGTCACGGTGAGCGTGGACCCGAGCAACGCCGACTACTCGGAGGAGCTGCTGGAGTGCTCCGTGGAGGCGGACGGCACCCGCACCCCCGGCCACGGCCTGTTCAACGAGGTCTACCCGACCGACGGGCGCGACGCCTCCGGGCGGAGCGACAACACCGCCTGTGAGCCGGTCACCCCGGACGCCGGCAAACGCATCATCACGCTGCGCAAGACCGGCACCCAGGTGCAGCCGGACGGCACCACCAACCTGCCCGGCGCCGAGTTCGACATCTACGACGTCGACCCGAGCACGGATGGTGCCACCCCGATTGAGAACGGCGTGAGCGTGGACCCGGTGGACGGCTCCCTGTTCACCTCCGCGGGATTGCCCATCAACCGCGACTACTGGGTGGTTGAGACCAAGGCGCCCGCCGGGCACAGCCTGCTGCCGCGGCCCATCCAGTTCCACCTGGGTGTGGACGCCGATGGCAACACCACCATCACGCTCGCGCAGACCAACCTGACGGCGGACACCATCAAGGTCATCCCCGCCGTCACCGACGCCGACGGCAACGTCATCACGGCCATCGGCATCAACATTCACGACGTCGAGACCGGCACGCTGCCCCTGTCGGGCGGACGCGGCATCGGCGTGTACGTGGCCTGGGCCGGCCTGCTGCTCACCGCGGCACTGGTCCTGACCATCACCCAGACTTCCCGACGCCGGGGCCGTAGGGCCTGAGCTACCGGGAACAGCCAGGGGCCAACCGGGCAGCCGGGTAACCCATGAACCCATCAACGAGGAGAACAGATGTCATCCCTCACCAGGCGCCGTTGCGCCGGCCTCGCCGCGGCGGTGGCCCTTGCAATCGGTGGTGCGGTCGCGGCGCCCGTCGCCACGGCTGCCCCGGTGCCGGCGATTATTGCCGCCGACACGACCGAAACGGTCAACACGGCCACGATTGACGCCAATGCGACGTCGACCCTGACCATCCACAAGCTCGCGCAGACCGAGTCAAACGGCACCAGTGCCGGCAACGGCCTCGTCGACCCCAGCGCCACCGGCACCCCGGTCTCCGGCGTCACCTTCACCGTTACGCCGCTGGACTTCGACCTGACCACCCAGGCGGGCTGGGAGGCCCTCGCGGCCCTGGACGGCGACGTCTCCGCCGCGCGCAGCCACACCACCGGCACCCCGTCCACCCAGACGACCGATGGCGACGGTCTGGCCACGTTCAGTGGCCTGCCGGTCGCGGCCTACCTGGTCTCCGAGTCGTCCACTCCGGCGAACGTCACCCCGGCGGAGGACTTCATCGTCACCCTGCCGATGACCGACCCGAGTAACCAGGCCTCCTGGAACTACAACGTCCACGTCTACCCGAAGAACTCGATCGTGGACTCCACCAAGGAGGTCAGCGACTCCACCGCCCCCTCGGTGGGGGACACCCTGACCTACACGATCAAGGCGGACGTGCCCAAGCTTGACGTCGCCGGCGGCGCCACGATCAAGAACTACCAGATCGTCGACCCGCTGGACTCCCGCCTGTCCTACTCCAACGCCGAGGTGTCCATGATCGGCACCGGGGCTGCCGAGCTGAGCGAGGGCACCGACTACAACATCGTCTCCGCGGCCGGCGATGACGGCAAGACCTACGTAACCGTCACCTTCACCGAGGCCGGTCGCAAGAAGATCGCGGAGGCTCGTGACGCCGGTGACGCCACTACCCAGGTGCGGGTGGTCATCAACGCCGTCGTCAAGGAGGTCAGCAGCGGCTCCAGCGCGATCAGCAACGAGGCCTACCTGATCCCCAACGACTCGCAGACCAAGTGGGACCCCGAGAACCCGACCCCCGACGTTCCCGGTGAGCCCAGCGACGAGGTCAACTCCTACTACGGCAAGGTCGCCATCACCAAGACCGGTACCGACAACGCGGAGGCCGCGAAGTACGCCGGAGCGGAGTTCCAGGTCTACCAGTGCACCCCGACCGGCGCCTCCCAGGGCGGCGTGGTCAAGCGCGCCGACGCCGGCATCAGTGGTGACGCGCTGACCGCCACCGAGGTTGCCGATGGCGCCACCACCGCCGACGCCGCCACCTTCACCACCGGCACGGACGGCACCGTCACCATCGACGCCCTCCAGACGAACGACTTCATCGACAACGCCGACGTCACCAACCCCGGCTGGTACTGCCTGGTGGAGACCAAGGCACCCGAGGGCTACGAGCTCCAGAGCGGCGTGATCACCTTCCAGGTGCTCAAGGCCAATGTCATCGCCAACACCGACACCGACGGGAACGTCCTGGCCTACACCCTGGACGTGAAGGTCACCGATGTTCCCTCCAACGCCGGCTTCCGCCTGCCGCTGACCGGTGCGAACGGCATCCTGTTCCTCACCATCGCCGGCGTCCTGCTGGTCGGCGGTGCGGTCCTGCTCGCGGTGTACAACAAGCGCCGCAGCGCCGAGGACTGACACACGCAGGGTGGGGATGACCCCAGGCGTCATCCCCACCCTCCGCAACACGACGGCGTGCGTCGGCCGGTGTCTCCGGTCGCGCACGCCGTCGCCTTCCAGGGATGGCTAGACACGCCGCCGCTGCGGTGGGAGGCACGTGTCATCCGTCACTCACCTGTACTACCAACTCGCAGTAACGAACCACGCAGAGGGATCCGAATGGGCCGGTCGTCCGTAAGCACTGATGTCCTTGATGAGTTCAGTGGCGCTTCGGGGGGCGTCCCCGAGGCGGCGGCTGCGAAGCCAGCTGCTACTGGCGGCGGGGTGGAGCCGCCCCGGGGCGGTGCGGGAAGCCAGTCGCGCGGGCCGTCCCGCTCACCGGGCAGGCGGAGCCGGCTGATGGGCGTGCTGCCCTTCATCCTGGCGCTAGCCGGCGCCTTGGTCCTGGCCTACCCGGTGCTGGCCACGCAGCACAACAATGCCCGCCAGCAGGAGATCGCCAACCAGTACCAGGCGCAGATGGACAACGTCAGCTCCGACGTGCTCGCTGCCGAGCTCGCCAGTGCCGATGCGTACAACCGGGAACTGGCCTCCGCCCCGATCCTCGACCCCTGGCTGGAGCAGCAGCGCCCTGACACCCCCCAGTACCGGGCCTACCTGGCCGAGCTGGACCTGGATGAGGTCATGGCGCAGATCGTCATCCCCAAGATTCACGTGGACCTGCCGATTTACCACGGCACCGATGCCGACACGCTCGCGCACGGCGTGGGCCACCTATTCGGGACGGCGCTGCCGGTGGGTGGTACTTCCACTCACTCGGTGCTTACCGGCCACACCGGGCTGGGCTCCGCCACCCTCTTTGATGACCTGACGGAGCTGGAGGAGGGAGATGTTTTCTACATCAACACGGCCGGCCGAACCCTCAAATACGAGGTTAATGATGTCCGCGTGGTACTGCCTACGGAGACGGAGTCACTGAACAAGGTTCCGGGGGAGGACCTGGTCACCCTGATCACCTGTACGCCCTACGGCGTCAATACCCACCGCTTGTTAGTTACTGGTACGCGTGTACCGATGGACCCGGTACAGGCGGCGGCGGAGCAGGCGGAGGCCACGCCCGCCCCTATACGCGGCTGGATGATGTGGCTGATGGCGGCGGTTGCCGTGATTCTGACGGTGCTGGCCGTCGCGGCGGGTCGCCGCGTACTGCGCCGCGCACGTTGCGCGCGCTGTTCCTAAGCCGCGGAATATCACGGTCTCCAACGTTTTTAAGGTGCTATTCAGCTCAATAGGGTAACCGTGGTAACCGGCTTGCGACGGTGCTAGCACGGGTCTGCCACAGGTTTGGCACAGGTCAGTTCGCTCGCCCTAAGCGCCTCCGGGGGCTCGCTAGGGTCGTTCCAGTAACCGACCAGATCTCGCGTCTTGTGCGTTAAGTAGACGGCGCCCCAGCCGTCCTGAACCCATGGAGTCTTGTAGTGCTTGTTAAGTCCGCCACCGCCCGCATCAGAAAGGTGTCGCGGCGAGCTGCCGCGGTGCTGGCCTGTACAGCCCTGGCGGCCGTCGGCGCGGTCGCGGTATCGCCTGCACCCGCTGATGCTGCTGAGGCGGATGGGAAGGGGCTGTTCGCCACTGGTGGTGAGGGCCGCTTCAAGAACGACATCCAGTGGATCCAGTGGGGTAGTAATGGCGAGACTCTACTCAACTCCGGTGATGGACTCTCGCGCCCAGTCACCAATACCCGCGACCTCGGCGTGGCCGGCACCTTGGTTACGACCTGCACCATTAGCAGCCTGCGGGCTAACCCGAATGAGCAAAACCGGACTCATCAATCCGCACTGAAGGTGTATACCCCAGGTACCTGGGCGGGTGACTCCCTGGATGACCTGTACAACATAGGTGGTACCGGATACTGGCGGAGCGGGTCCCCGGGGGACTACCCCGACCAGTACGCGAATGCCAATACGATGGCCATTGGTCTGATCAACGATACGGACCACGCCAATCTGTCCTTCAACTTCGAGTGCTCTGCCACCCTTAACGGCCAGCCGGTGCCGTTGCAGGGTCTGGTCTTCGCCGATGCCGAGGCTTCCTCCGTGGCCTCGGGTTACCAAGACGAAACCAAACAGTCGGAGTGGATTCAGGCGGCGCCCCGTTCGAATACGCCGGTGACCTGGTACGCCCTAGACCGCTACCGTAACGACGGCTGCACCACGGATGTGCTCGTCTCCACGTATTCGCAGACCAACTGGTGGAACCAGCAAACGACGAATTTCATGCGCATGACGCCCAATGGCCAGGAATGCGTCTACGCCAGTGGCGGCAAGTATGAGAACCCGAGCAGCGGAGTGGGGCCGGGCGCGGTTATGTTTATGAAGGGCGCCACCTCTGCCGGCGTGCAGATCCAGGGACGCGGCTTCACCGCCGTCGCCCTCGGTGTGGTCATTGAGACAGACTTCGGGGACGCCCCGGAGTCCTACGGCGTAGCCGGCGCCCTGTTCCAGCCCAGCTGGACCACCGGCACCGCGCTCACCAATGCCAACAACAGGTCCGTATGGGGCATGACCCTGGCCGACATCACCAACGAGCCGCCCTCCACGGTGCACCTGGGTACCCGCATCGACTCCGAGGTCTCGCAGCATTTCTCAGATGGCGCCGACGGGGATGACACCAACGGTGTCAATGACGATGAAGACGCGCTAGACAACCGCTCGTCCATCCAGCAGGGCGCCATGCTGCCAATCGACGTCCTCAACGGGGACACCAGCACATATACGATCAACGGCGTCGCCTGCGGCGGCGACGGCAAGATCCAGGGCTGGATCGACTGGAACGGCGACGGCGAATTCCAAGACAACGAGGGCTCCAACACCCAGGCCTGCCCCGCCTCCGGCCGCGTCAACCTCACCTTCAACGTGCCCCAGGCGCCCGTCGACACCAACCTGGTGAACAAGACGGTCACCTACCTGCGGCTGCGCGCCAGCACTCACGAGGCCGAGAGCAAGCCCACCGGCGTCACCGTCGGCGGCGAGGTAGAGGACTACCTGCTGAACCTGCCCGCCCAGCTGCGGCTGGTCAAGGAAGTCAGCAACAACTACGGCGGGACCGCCACGGCCGCCGACTGGGACCTGACCGCCAAGACCGGCAACACGACCCTCACCTACACCTCGGGCCAGACCCGCTACGTCAGCGCCGGCGACTATGCCCTCGCGGAGGCCGCCAAGACCGACGCCGCCAACGCCGGGTACGAGCTGGAGTCCCTGGCCTGCACACAGGGCGCGGTCGGCCCCACCCCCCCCACCACCACCGTCGCCGGAGTCAGCAAGGACAACCCGAGGGTAACCACGGCCAACGCCACCCTGACGGTGTGCACCTTCACCAACGCCGACCAGCCCGGCTCCATTACCTGGCACAAGGTCGACGACTCCGGGCAGGACCTGGAGGGCACCGAGTGGGCCCTGACCGGCCCGGGCGTGCCCGAGGGCACCATCGTCACCGACTGCACCGGTCGCTGCTCCAACCAGCCCTTCACGGATCAGGACGCGGCCGCCAGCCACTTCAAGCTCACCGACCTGGCCTGGGGGACCTACACGCTCACCGAGCACGCCGTGCCCACCGGCTACCAGCTCGACGAGACCCCGATTCAGATCGTCGTCGGACCCGACTCCGAGGACGGGCTCGACGTCGACCACGGCGACATCAAGAACAAGCGCGTGACCGGCTCGGTCTCCTGGCAGAAGACCGATGCGGACAACGGCAAGGCACTGTCCGGCTCCGAATGGCAGCTCACCCTGCCCGGCACCGGGGAGCCCGTCACGATCACCGATTGTGTCGCCGACAGCGCCGACGCCTGCGCCCAGCAGGCCGGGGACGCCGAGTACTACGACTCCGACCCCGCCGCAGGCGCCTTCAAGGTGACTGGCCTGGCCTGGAATGCGGACACCGACTACGCCGTCGCAGAGTCCAAGGCGCCCGCCGGATACGTCCTGGACACCACCAGCCACACCTTCCGGATCCTGCCCGACGAGCTGGACTACAGCTTCGCCACGGCGTTCACTAATAAGAAGACCACGGTTCCCGGCCTGCCCCTGACCGGCGGCCTCGGTGCCGACACCTTCCTAATCGGCGGGGGCGTCCTGGCCGCCCTGGCTCTCGCTGCTGGACTTGTGAGGAGGCGCCGCGCGCTAAACGTCCAGAGCTGAGACCCCGTGCCGGCGCAGCGACCGCACGGGCGTCAGCCGGCCCCACACCACCAGATTTCGATCAACCCCTCATAAGCGTCGCCAGCAGCGGCGCAGATGAAAGGAATCCCAACCCATGAGCACCAGCACTCGCACGCTGGCAGGCAGGGTCGCCGCCGGAGCCGGGGCCCTCGCCCTGACCCTGGCCGGGCTGGGCGGCATCGCCGCCACCGCCTCCGCCGCCGACCTCGCCCCCGGCAACATCAACCCCGACGCCACGGGCACGCTGAACATTCACAAGCTCGAGAGCGGCTCGATGAACGACGGGCCCGGCACGCCCAACGACTCCCCCGACAAGACCGGTAAGGGCGTTGCCGACGTCGTCTTCACCGCCTACCCGATCACCAACCTGGACCTGACTACCCAGGCAGCCTGGGACGGCCTGGCCGACCTCGACGTCCCCGCGGACGCCTGCGGCGCCAACGGTGCCACCCCGTCGCTGACACTGCCGGGAGACAAGGCCGCCACCTTCGGCACCGGCCAGGCCTCCGCCAAGACCGACGGCGACGGCAACACCACCATCTCCGGCCTGGACGTGGCCGCCTACCTGGTCTGCGAGACCGAGGCCCCCGCGAAGGTTGCCAAGAAGGCCGCGCCCTTCCTGGTCACGATCCCCTTCCCGAACAACACCACCAACAACGCCTCCACCCAGAACGGCGAGTGGCTGTACACCATCGACGTGTACCCCAAGAACACCGTCGTCCTGGCCCCCACCAAGGGCGTTGAGGTCACGGCCAACGGCCTGCAGACCGCCGCGCAGCTCGAGTTCCCGGTGACCGTCACCGTCCCGAGCATCGCCGAGGGCGACCAGTTCACCGCCTTCTACGTCACCGACCCGCTCAACGCCGCCCTGACCGACGGCAAGGTGGCCTCTGTGACGCTCGACGGCGAGTCCGTGGACTCCGACTACTACACCGTCACAGAGGGCCAGGACCTCGAGGTTAAGTTCAACGAGGACGGCCGCGCCTTCCTCAAGGCCAACCCGAACGCCTCCCTGGTGATCACCTTCACCGCCACCGCCAAGTCGGTTACCGACACCGGCAACATCCCCAACACCGCCTACCTGTTCGTGGACACCGAGGGCGGCGACACCCCGCCCGACACCCCGACCAACCCGGTCGTCTCCAGCTGGGGCAACGCCGTGATCACCAAGACCGACGCCGACAACGGCAAGACCCTGGCCGGCGCCACCTTCCAGGTCTACAACTCTTCCGACCCCTTCGCTGCCACCTGCGACAAGACCACCGCCACCGGCAACCCGGTCTCGATCAACGGCGTGGACACCTTCACCACCGACGCCAACGGCCAGATCAACCTGACCGGCCTGTTCGTGGACTCCCTCGTCGGCGAGGCGGGCCAGACCGAGGACGAGATCTCCCCGGAGAACAACACCCGCTGCTACGTGCTGGTTGAGACCGCCGCCCCGGCCGGCTACACGCTGCCCACCGGCGATGCCGCCAACACGGCCCTGAAGATCACCGCCGGCACCACCACGGCCGACAACATCACCATCGACAACACCAAGCAGAACGTGCCGAACCTGCCGCTCACCGGTGCCAACGGCCAGCTGCTGATGATGCTGATTGGTGCCGCCCTGGTCCTCCTCGCCGCCGGTTCGGTCCTCGTGGCCCGCAACCGTCAGCGCATCCAGGGCTGACGCCGATGCGAGCCCGCGCTAGCGGGTCCCGCCTGAGGTAGCCGATTCGGCTGCGATCATGTGGCGGGCAGGTCCCACCCGGGCCTGCCCGCCACACGCATGCCGATCGGCATGCGGGGCGTAAGGCCAGCCCCGCCCGGGGCGCTCCGCGCCCTGTCACAGCGCCCATACCGCAACAGCTACCGAGCCAATTGAGGAGGCCCCCATGAGCCGACGCGCGCGACGCCGCCCCTCCGCAGCGCCCGCCGCCGCCAACAACCAGGCAACAGGCGCCCGACGCTGGCGGCTACAGCCCCTGGCGCTGCTGCCCGCCGTCCTGGCTATAGCCGGCATGCTGCTGTTCGCCTACCCGAGCGTCGCAGCCTGGGTCACTCAGTACAACCAGTCCAAGATCATCACCTCCTACGACTCCGAAGTCGACACCGCCGACCCCGATGCCGCCGTCCAGCTCGCCCAGGCGCACGCCTACAACGACGCGCTATCGGCAGGGGCCGTGCTGGAGGCCAACACCAACATCCCCACCGGCGCCGGCTCGGGCGGGGACGCGGCCCTGGACTACAACGCCATCCTGGACGCCAACGGCGCAGGACTCATGGCCAGGCTGCGCATCCCAACGATCAACCTGGACCTGCCCGTCTACCACGGCACCAGTGACGAGACCCTGCTCGCCGGGCTGGGGCACCTAGAGGGCACCTCGCTGCCGGTGGGCGGGGCAGGCACCCGCTCCGTCATCACCGGCCACCGGGGCCTGGCGGACGCCCGCATGTTCACCGACCTGAACCGGGTCGGTGTGGGGGACAAGTTCGTCATCGAGGTGTTCGGTGAAGTGCTCACCTACCAGGTGATTGATACCAAGGTCGTCGAGCCCGATGAGACCGAGGCACTGCGCGCCGAGGAGGGCCGTGACCTGGTCACCCTGGTCACCTGCACACCCCTGGGCATCAACACCCACCGCATCCTGGTAACCGGCGAGCGCATCTACCCCACCCCGCAGGAGGACCTAGACGCCGCCGGCCAGCCCCCCACGGTGCCCTCCTTCCCCTGGTGGGCGGTGGGACTCGCCGCCGGCTTCATCCTGGTGGGCCTGTACGTGTGGCGCTCGGGCTACCCGCCCCGCAAGCGAGTGGATCACTCAAGGGAATCCGGGCTCCCAGAGTCCTCCCAGCCCGCATCCGGGGCGGCTTCACTGCTGGAGGCCGTATCATCCGGGCCTAATGACGAATCCCAACCTCCGTCCGGAAAGCATCCCTGACGGCGCCCGGCGCCCCGGCGCCGCCCCGCGCCAGGGCGGGCGGCCGCGGCTCCTTGCGGGTGTGCTCGCCCTCGGCTGCTTCGCGGGCGTTATCGGGGTCTGGTGGCTCTCGGTGGCGAACCCGACCGGTCAGGCCATGGAGCAGGCGGCCTTCGCCGGCTCGTTGATAGGGGCGCGCTTCGTCTCCGACCACGCCCGCAGCCTGCTGCACATCGTCTCCCTCCCCGCAGCGATCGGGCTCGTGCTGGTAGTACTGGTGGGAGCCCTATGGCGGGGCAGCAGGCGCAGGGCACTGTGGGCGGCGACCGCCGTCGTCGCCATCAATCTCTCCACCCAGGTGCTGAAGTACCTGGTCCTGTGGCGCCCGGACTACGGGCTGTCCCAGCGGTTCGGCGGTATGAACACCCTGCCCTCCGGGCACACAGCCATGGCGGCTTCCGCCGCGGTCGCCCTCATCCTGGTCACCCGGCCTCAGTGGCGCTCGGGCGCGGCCGGGGCGGGGGCCCTACTGGCCGCCGCCATGGGCTACTCGACGCTCGTGTGCCAGTGGCATCGCCCCGGAGACGTAATCGCCGCCCTGCTGCTGGCAACCGCATGGGGCTCCCTGGCGGTCGCCGGCGGCGCCTGGGCGGATGAGGAGGAGACCACAGCGGAGCCCGCCCGGACCCAGCAGGCCAGCACCCTGCTGGGACCCGCAACCGGACAGCCCCTACCCCCGCAGGCCGCCCTCCCGCAGGCGCCGTCGCCTCGCCGCCGCATGCCGGGACGCGCGCTCGGCCAACGCACGCCCGGCGCTGCCATCCTGCTCGGGCTCGGCATCCTCGCGGGTGCCGCGGCCCTGGTGCTGGCGGTGCTCAACTGGCAAGGCGTCATGGCTGCAGGCGGGGCACCCACCCCCGCCACCATTCAGGCCCTGGGCCGTACCGGCACGTTCATCGCCTACGCGGCCGGGGCTGTGGGAACTGTCGCCGTGGCCTGCACGGGTATGGGGGCGCTCGCCCTGCTCACCCCGCGGGAGGCCGGACAGGGCGGGGCGCTAACGCGCCCGTACGCGGGGTAGCGACCGTGCGCCCGGGCGCATGCTCGCGAGGCGGGGCGTCGCCCGAGTGACGGTGCGCAGCAGCGGCGGGTGGCACACTGGGGTTATGGCTCTACCCCAGAAGCTTCTCAGCAAGGACGAGGTTGTTGTGCGTCATATGCGCACGCACCCAAAGGTCCTGCTGTGGCGCATTATCGTCCTCCTCACCCTGCTCACCGCCGGTGTGGTGGCATCCGTGCTACTGCCGGACGCCGATTGGCGTACCGGCGTGGTGATCGCCCTGTGGGTCGTCATCCTGGTGGCGTTGGCTCCCCTTTTCATCCTGCCCTGGCTGCGTTGGTTGGCGACTACCTACACCGTCACCTCCAAGCGTGTTATCACCCGCGCCGGCATCCTCAACAAAACTGGCCACGATCTACCCCTTTCCCGCATCTCAGACGTCCAGCAGGAGCGGACCATCACCGACCGCCTATTCGGTTGCGGCAGCCTCTCCCTGCAGACCAGTGCGGATGAGCCCCTGGTGCTAGTTGACGTTCCCGATGTGGAAATGGTGCAGGTGGAGATCGCCAACCTCCTCTTCCACGACGTCGAGGGCGCTATCAACGCCGATCCCGACGACTGAGCTCGTGCGGCGCGTGGATGTGCCCGCGGGGCCGACGCCCGGCAGCGCACTATGACGGCAGGGAAGTCGGCAGCGTCACCGTGAAGGTGGTGCCGTGATCCTCGGCGCCGGTACGCGAGTCCACGGTCAGGCTGCCATGGTGCGACTGCACAATCGCCAGCGCGATACTCATGCCCAGGCCGGTGGAGCCGGTGCGTCGTTCCCTGGAGGCGTCACCCCTGGCGAAGCGCTCAAACAGGCGCTCACGCACGGTCGGATCAATGCCCGGACCGTCGTCGGCAACCTTGATCACCAGCGTATCGCCGTCGCCGCGGGAGAGGATGACTTGCACGTGGCTGCCAGCAGGCGTGTGCACGCGGGCATTGGCCAGCAGGTTAACCATCACCTGCCGCAGCCGCGCCTCATCGCCCACAACCAGCGTCGGCTCGGGCACGAATTCCTCCGCGGCCTGCTGGGACAGCCCGGCAGGCGGCTCAAGAACTGCCAGATCCAGCTCCCACACGTGCTCGGGGCCGGCGGCGCGCGCATCAGCAACCGTGTCAAGCAGAATCTCCACCAGATCGACTTCCGCGTGCTCCAGCTCGCGCCCGGCATCCAGGCGGGCCAGTAGCAGCAGGTCCTCCACCAGTGCCGTCATCCGCACCGACTCCGAGTGCACGCGCTCCAGGGCGTGCACGGCCTCCTCCGGCAGCACGGCGTCGGCGCCGCTACGCTGAATCAACTCGGTGTAGCCGCGAATGGAGGCCAACGGGGTGCGCAGCTCATGCGAGGCGTCGGCAACGAACTGGCGCACCTGCGTCTCACTGCGCTGACGCGCCGTCAGTGCCTCATCAACATGCCCCAGCAGGGTGTTCAGGGCATTGCCGACCTGCCCGACCTCCTGGGAGGAGGCAACGTCGACGGCGTCGACCCGCTCGCGAATGCTTACTTCGCCGCGCGCGAGCGGCTGCGAGGCAACCCGCTCAGCCGTGCCTGCGACTCGCTCCAGCGGAGCCAGCGCCGTCCGCACCAGCGCCCTGCCCGCCAGCGCGGCGATCACCGCCCCGATGATGGCGATCAGGAGCTGCGCCAGCAGCTGGGCGCGGACCAGCTTCTCATCACTGCTGGTGGACAGGCCCGTTACTACTACATCTCCGCTGGCGGAGTCCTCGGTGACCAGCACGCGGTAGTCTCCCAGCGAACCGACCGACACCGTTACCGGCTCCCCGGTGACCTCCAGCGACAACAGGGCCTGGCACTGCGCATCGGTGAGTATGCGGTAGTTGCCGTCGTCGTCGATGTAGCCCGCCTTGACGGTGGAGACGGCCGAACCGGTTGCGCCTCCCGCGCCTGCGGAAGCGTCGGCGTCACTGCCGCCACCGCGCTCACCGGAGGCGATCACCGTTAGCGTGCCGGTGGACTGGCCGACCGCATCCAGGCCGATAGGTACGGCGTTGCTGGGGGCTGCCGGCCGCGAATCGTCATCCCCGGGGGACTGGGGGCTTGAGGACAGCCTCGGATCCTGGACCGGGGCGGCGCCCACGGGGGCGGCCGCCTGACGGCGGGCGGCGACCCGCTCGGAGGCCGCCGCGAGCTGCTCGTCCAGGCGATCGGTCAGTGCGTGGCGCAGCAAAAGTGTGGACAGCGCCCCGATGCTGCCGGCCATGACCAGGACGATGCCGATAACGCCGGCCACGAGCCGGGTTCGCAGACTGCGGGGTGCCAGCTGCCGTCGGCCGAGCGGGCCGCTTGCGGCGCCCGCCCCAGCCCCTCCGGATGCGCGCCGACAGCGCCACCTGCCGTCGGGGGTGCCGTCGGAGTTGCTGGCAGAGTTGCTAGCGGTCCGCATGTGTGCCCGCCGCGGCTACTGGCCGGCAGCCGGCTTGAGCACGTAGCCGACTCCACGCATAGTGTGGATCATGGGCTCGCGGCCCTTGTCGATCTTGCGGCGCAGGTAGGAGATGTACAACTCCACGATGTTGGCCTGCCCGCCGAAGTCGTAGTTCCAAACGCGGTCCAGGATCTGCGGCTTGGACAGCACACGGCGCGGGTTGCGCATCAGGTAGCGCAGCAGCTCGAACTCGGTGGCGGTCAGGCGGATCTCGTCATCGCCGCGCCACACCTCGTGAGAGTCCTCATCCATGCGCAGGTCCCCGACCTCCAGCACGTTGGCGGGCTTGTCGGCGCCGGCACCGGAGCGCCGCAGCAGGGCGCGCAGCCGGGCGACGACCTCCTCCAGGGAGAAGGGCTTGGTGACATAGTCGTCGCCTCCGGCGGTGAGCCCCGCCACGCGGTCCTCGACGGCGTCCTTCGCGGTCAGGAACAGGACGGGAACGGTGGGCTGGTGGCCGTGGATACGGCGCATGACCTCCATGCCGTCGAAGTCGGGCAGCATGATGTCCAGTACGACAACGTCCGGGTCGATCTCCTGGGCAGCGCGGACCGCGGCCCGGCCGGTGCCGGCGGTGGTCACCTCCCAGCCCTCATAGCGCAGTGCGGAGGCGAGCAGATCGGCGAGGGTCTGCTCGTCGTCTACAACTAGCACGCGTATGGGGGAGCCGTCAGGGCGGGTGAGGGTCTCGGCGGAGGTGCTCATGCGCTTCATTGAACACGCCTATTCTGTGGTGAACCTGTGAGCCGTGAGGGGGCCACCTCAGCGGTGTGCCCGTCTTCCGCAACGCAAGTTCGTTATATACCGAACTCATGTGGCAGCATGGGTGAAGAGGCTGGTTGGGTCGAACCCTGATCGTCCGGCGCAGCATCCAGCCACAGGATCCCCTTTGTCAACCAATCCCGCGGGAGCGTAATGGACTACGTCGATGGTAACGAGCGCCGGTTCGGTGCCGAGGACCTGTTCTTCTCAACCACAGATGCCAAGGGTGTCATCCGCAGCACCAACCGGGTGTTCGACACGCTGTCCCGGTACAGTGCCGAGCAACTCGTAGGTGCTCCGCACAACATCATCCGTCATGACGACATGCCGGCGGGCGCATTCCGGCTCATGTGGGATGAACTCGAGCAGGGACGTCCCGCCTGCATCTACGTGCTGAACCGGGCCAAGGACGGGCTGGACTACTGGGTCTTCGCCACTGTGGCGCCCTTGTCCGAGGGCTACCTATCGGTGCGTGTACGCCCGAGCAACCATGCCCTGTTCACCCCGGTCAAGCAGATGTACGCCCGGGTGCGCGCCGCTGAACGCGAGTACGCCGCGCAGGGGCACAGTCGTCGCGAGGTCGGACAATACGGTGCCCAACTCCTGAGCGAAGAGCTGAGTGAGGCGCACTTCCGCGGGCTTTATCCCTTCGCCAGGGCTGCTCTGCCACGGGAGCTGGCGCTGCTGGTGGCAGAGGGAGTAAAGGTTCCGGTCCGCACCGCATCCGACAGTCCCATGTCCACCATTCTGTCCACCATGGCCGCGATTGAGCGGGACACCGACGAACTGGTCCAGCAACTCGGCGAATATCAAGACCTCATCAATAGCCTGGGATCATGGTCGACGGGGGTCCGATCCATAACCGACCGTGCCGGCCGGGTGGGTTCCATGGTCACGGAGGCGACCAGTCCCGACCGGGA
>NZ_PIZD01000018.1:0-79906 GCF_010365615.1 Actinomyces sp. 565 | reverse complement strand
CGTTGAGCTGCTGCAGCAGCTCAACGGCTCCCTGGCAGCTTTGTATGAGATGGCGTCCGAGGTGCGTTTCCGCGCATCACTGATGCGCCTGCACACCTTGATGACGGGCGTCTTTGCCGCCGCGGTTCTTGATGGGGAGGACAGCGACTCCAGCACGGCGATCGGCGACCTCGCCGAGGCGCTTCTGGCAGATCTGGAGCCGTTGGTGCCATCGTGTCAGAACGCCGCGGATCTGGTGGAGCGCCTGGATACGGACATGCGTTCGGTAGTGTCCGATCTGGACCGGATCAATCGCCCGTTTCAGCGTTGGATTCGTGCCCTGCAGGACGAGGGCGCGCTGCCGCTGGTTGAGGATGTTGATGTCCAGGCGCTTCTTCAGGAGGCGGTGGAGCTGAGCGATACGGGGTTCCCGGAGACGTCCTCCCTGGCTGAATTGGCGGCCAAGGCGCGTGGTGCAGTCGTTACCCTGGATGCGTCCGCTATCCGCGACCGCGTGGCGACGGTCCGCGAGGCGCTGGCAAGAATGCCTTGAGTCATAGTGGTCGTCGCGACACCGTTGTGTTGCTGTCAACTGAGATACGTTAACCTCACCATGGGTCGGGTCCCATCCCGCTCCCGCCGTCACCTCTGAGGGAGCGTGGCGGTCGTGACGTCTCACCCCAGGGTGTCCATGGTCTGCATAAGAAAGGTCGCTTGTGTCCACCAAGCTCGTCATCGTCGAGTCCCCCAACAAGGTCCGCTCCATTGCCGGATACCTGGGCAAGGACTTCGACGTCGAGGCCTCGGTCGGCCATATTCGTGACCTGGCCCAGCCGTCCGAGCTGCCCGCAGCCGAGAAGAAGGGCCCGTACAGCAAGTTCGCTGTCGACGTAACCGACGGATTCAAGCCCTACTACGTGGTCAACCCAGACAAGAAGAAGACGGTCACGCAGCTGCGCAAGGCCCTCAAGGACGCCGACGAGCTCTACCTGGCCACCGATGATGACCGCGAGGGGGAGGCCATCGCCTGGCACCTGCTGGAGGTGCTCAAGCCCAAGGTGCCGGTCAAGCGCATGACCTTCACCGAGATCACCAAGGAGGCAGTCACCCGCGCCCTGAGCAACACGCGTGACCTGGACACGCACCGGGTGGACGCCCAGGAGACCCGCCGCATCCTGGACCGGCTGGTCGGCTACGAGGTCAGCCCCGTGCTGTGGCGCAAGGTGCGTGCCGGCCTGTCCGCCGGGCGCGTGCAGTCGGTGGCCACGCGCCTGGTGGTCGAGCGCGAGCGCGAGCGCATGGCCTTCAAGGCCGCCGGCTACTGGGGAGTGGAGGCCCAGCTGTCCACCGACCTGGCCGCCGGCAGCTCACTGCGGCCCACCGCGGTGGACAGCTCGTTCACTGCGCGCCTGACCGCCCTGGACGGACGGCGCGTGGCCACAGGGCGTGACTTCACCGACGCCGGGGTACTGCGGCCTGCCGCCGTCAAGGCGGGAACCGTGCACCTGCACGAGGGGGCCGCTCGCGCCGTCGCCGACGCCATCACCCGCGCCGTGCCGCGCGTTGCCGAGGTGGAGGACAAGCCCTACCGGCGGCGCCCGGCGGCACCCTTCACCACCTCCACCCTGCAGCAGGAGGCGAGCCGCAAGCTGCGCATGAACCCGCGCGAGACCATGCGGGTGGCGCAGGCCCTGTATGAGAACGGCTTCATCACTTACATGCGTACCGACTCCACGGTGCTGTCCGGGCAGGCCGTCGCCGCCGCTCGCAGTCAGGTGGCCGAGCTGTACGGCGCGGAGTACGTCGCGCCGAAGCCGCGCGTGTACGCCACCAAGACCAAGGGTGCCCAGGAGGCCCACGAGGCGATCCGGCCCGCCGGCGACCACTTCCGCACCCCCGCCCAGGTGTCCGGCCAGCTTACCGGCGCCCAGTTCCGACTGTACGAGCTGATCTGGCGGCGCACGGTCGCCTCCCAAATGGCCGATGCCACCGGCTCCACGGCTACCGTGCGGGTGGACGTGCCGCTGCGCCCCGCGGACGGCGGCTCCCGCGATGCCGGCATTACCTTCAGCACTGCCTCCCTCAGCGCCTCGGGCACAGTCATCACCTTCCGTGGCTTCCTGGCCGCATACGAGGAGGGGCGTGATGCTGAGCGCTACGAGTCGGAGAACACGCCCGCGGTGGCGGGCAGCGCCGATGCCGCTGCGGCGGGTGAGGGCGCCGGAGCCGGCGGGGCCGCCGCCGCGAAGGCGGGCAAGGACCGGGAGGTGCGCCTGCCGGCCATGATCGCCGGGCAGGAGCTGGCCGCACTGGCTGCCGAGGCCGCCGGGCACGAGACCACGCCGCCGCCCCGCTACACGGAGGCCTCCCTGGTCAAGGCCCTGGAGGAGCGGGAGATCGGCCGGCCGTCCACGTACGCCTCCATCATGTCCACCATCTCCGACCGCGGTTACGTTGAGCACCGTGGCCAGGCACTGGTGCCCACCTGGCTGGCCTTCGCGGTTACCCGGCTGCTGGAAGAGAACTTCAGCGAGCTGGTCGATTACGACTTCACCGCCTCCATGGAGGCAGACCTGGACCGTATCGCCTCCGGCGAGGAGGACCGGGTCGACTGGCTCACCCACTTCTACTACGGGCCGCAGGGGCAGGCGGGTGCGGGCGTGAACGACGCTGCGGCGTCGGGACCGGCGCCCGCGGCAGCGGGGCCTGCGGGGGAGAGCCAGGGGCTCAAGGCCCTGGTTGACGGGCTGGGTGAGATCGATGCCCGCGCCGTCAACTCTATTGACATCGGTGAGGGCATCACCCTGCGCGTGGGCCGCTACGGGCCCTACCTGGAGGACGCCGAGGGCAAACGCGCCAATGTGCCCGGCGATCTGGCGCCCGACGAGCTAACCGTGGCCAAGGCGCAGGAGTTGTTCATCCGCGCTGCCGATGACGGGCGCGAACTCGGCACCGACCCGTCCACCGGGCACACCATCGTGGCTAAGGATGGCCGTTACGGCCCCTATGTCACCGAGATCCTGCCTGAGCCGGAGACCGGTGAGGCGGAGGCTGCGGCCGGCTCGGCGTCGTCGAGGAGCGGTGCCAAGACTGCCCGCCGGGCCCGGAAGGGACCCAAGCCGCGTACCGCCTCACTGTTTAAGTCGATGGACTTGGCCACCGTTACCTTGGAACAGGCCCTCGACTTGTTGAGCCTGCCGCGCGTGGTTGGCCAGGACGCCGAAGGTGTTGACATCACGGCGCAGAACGGCCGCTACGGGCCCTACCTGAAGCGGGGCACTGACTCGCGTTCGTTGGAGAGCGAGGAGCAGCTGTTCACGGTGACCCTGGAGCAGGCGCTGGAGCTGTTCGCCCAGCCCAAGCGGCGCCGTGGTCAGGCGGCTGCCCGCGGCCCCCTGCGGGAACTCGGCACCGATCCGGCCACGGGGCGTCCGGTGGTGATCAAGGACGGCCGCTTCGGCCCGTACTTCACCGACGGGGAGACGAACGTGACGCTGCGTCGTGATGATGACCCGGCCACGGTCACTCCCGAGCGCGCCTATGAGCTGCTCGCGGAGAAGCGCGCTAAGGGACCGGCCAAGAAGCGCACGACCCGTAAGGCCACGGCTAAGAGGACCACCACCAAGAGGGCGACCGCGAAGAAGTCCACCACCAGTAAAACGAGCGGCTGAATCAGGCTGCCCGGCTCGCCGGCTCACCGCACTTTGGGGTGTGGTTGCGGCGGGGTTGCCCGGGAGTCGGTCGGATCGGTGGACATCCTGGCTGAGACTTCAGCAGCCGCTCCGGACGTGCTGTCATGAAAAACGGTGCGAGTCGGGACGCCTCCGAATAATGCGGCAGCCTGTGACCCGACTCCGGCCACAGGCTGCAATGTGGGCGCCGCTGAGGACGCCTTGGCTTGTTAGGCGCTGTTAGGCGCTCTGAGAAGGTGCAATCGCCTCCTGCTTCCGCCTCTTGAGGATGAGGACGAGCGTGATGACGAATTCAACCACCGTAAGCGCCCCCATGGCGATGCTGATGGCAGGAATCTTCACGGGCGCATCACTCAGAAGGATGTAGTCCCACAGGAAGTGGGCGGTTACCAGCAGGCCGATGCTCTTGGTGTAGTCGTACATGAGCGCGTAGAACAGTCCGGCGATGAAGGTTGACACCAGCTGCGACAGTGTGCCGGTCAGGGGCTGCCCGGCGAGGATATTCACCGCGTGGAGCAGGCTGAACATGGTTGCGGAGACGAGCAGGGCGCCGTTGACGCGCCTGCCGTTGGGCTCACCCAAGTAGGCGGTGTAAAGGACGCGGCGGAACATTATCTCCTCTGCAAGTCCCACCAGGAACGCCACCGCCAGCGGCGTCATGAATGCGGCGCTCAGCTGCCCGTTAGTCAGTAGGTAGTAGGCCGCCATGCCGACGACCGGCACAAAGATCACCAGGAAGAGCGTGTAGCTCCTCGGACCGGTGGGAGCGGGCAGCTGCTTTCGCAGAGCGAGGAAGCAGCCGACCGCGCCCAGGGCCAGCAGGCAGAAGAACGGAAGCATGGCCCTCGCATAACCGGGATCGTTGTAACTCGTGTTGAAGAGGTGGCGAACGGTCAGGTTCGCGATCCCCATGGCGAGGATGTAGAGGAGGGCGGACTTGAGCGCGGTGCGCGCGATGTCGGTCTTTGGCATAGTGCCTCCTTATAGCATCTGTTAGTTGGTCATTGGAAATCGGGTTCCAACGCGAAGATTTAATGGGGCTCTTCCGGTTTGCGGGTGTGGTGGTTCGCCGTTTGGTGGCTGGTGCGCGTGCCTGGGTGGGTTGGCGTGCTGGGTGTGGCGGTTGTGGCGTGCCGGGAGTGGCGGTCGGTGTCCGGGGCTGTACTGGCGCGGTGGTTCGTACACTCTGACCGGCGGTTCGCGTGCCCTGGTTGACGGTTCGTACGTTCTCGCGACGGTTCGTACGTTCTGGTCGACGATTCGTACCTGGTGGTGACGGTTCGTACGGTAGGGGTACGTAGCGTCGCGGGAAGTGCCGAAGCGCAGGTGCCAAGTGCCGAAGTGTCATACGAAGTGCCGAACCGTTGCGCGGGTGCCGATTTGTCATTCCGGGGCGCACGCACGAACCGGCCCGGTCCGCGCCCTTCACAGCGGTGTACTGCTCCACTCCGGTGATCACCTCCCCGTAGTGCCTGGGGTGCGGTAGCAGAGTCGCTGGAGCTACTGGCCGGCGCCGTCAGCGGTTGCCGCCCCGGTCCAGGTGCCGCATGGCCTCAATGATTTCGGCGATTTGTCAATGCCTTCAACACGGCCGGAGCCGTCGGCCCGAGCACCGCGCTTGTCTACTTGGACCATCTGCGTGCGCCTATGGGCAGATCCGGGGAGGCATGGCTGGTTCAGGTAGGTGCGGCTGGTTCAGACAGACATGGCTGTTCCAGCCAGGCGCGGGCCAGGCAGCCGCGCCCTGGACACCGCCCGACCTCACTCCCGGCGCGCTCACACCGGACGAGCTGCAATAGCGGCTCTTTGAGTCCGAGGCTTGGGGTTTTGCGGCTCGGCGTGAGCCCAGCCATCGTATGGAGTTCTACGTGCCAGCCTTTTGCGGCAGCGGTAGAGGCGCGCCAGCGTGCACGCGCTGGTGTCATGGAATGCACCACTTTGGGACTCACTGCCGTCGGTCCCGCTGGCTGTGTGCGCGGAATCGTGCGGTTTGTCGGATTCGGAAGAGGATCCGCAGTCGGAAAGTGGTGCATTTTATGACAGGGACAGGGCGGGGACCAGCCCTGTCCTGGCACGGTCTGCGGCTACCCTGACGCCGTGAACTTGTCCGCTTTCGCCCCGGTGCCGCCTGCGCACGCCTATCCCGGCCTGTTCGTCTCCTTCGAGGGCGGTGACGGAGTCGGCAAGACCACCCAGATCGAGCTGCTGAGCGAGGCGCTGGGCAAGTCCGGTATCGCCCACCGGCGCACACGTGAGCCCGGCGGCACCGAACTCGGTGCACAGATCCGTCGGCTGCTGCTCCACGGCGGTGAAGTGAGCCCGCGGGCGGAGGCCCTGCTGTATGCCGCCGACCGCGCCCACCACGTCGACTCGGTCGTGCGTCCCGCGCTCGCTCGTGGTGAGGTGGTACTGACCGACCGCTATTTGGATTCCTCAATCGCCTACCAGGGCGCCGCTCGGGCGCTCGGTCCCCAGGAGGTGCGCGACCTGTCCCTGTGGGCTGTCGAGGGTCTCCTGCCGGATCTGACCATCCTGCTAGATGCCGAGCCTTTCGTCGGCGCCGCACGCGCCGGCGCGCGCGGGCCGAGCGATCGCCTGGAGCAGGAGCCAGTCGCCTTTCACTCCGCACTGCGCGAGCAGTTCCTGGTACTGGCGCGGCAGGAGCCCGAACGCATCAAGGTCGTTGACGCCGACCGGCCTGTGGAAGAGGTGGCCGCCGAGGTGTCCGGACTAGTTGAGGGGCTCATTGCCGTCCATGGGACGGGGCGCAGCTGAAGGCCTTCCGCGCCCTCTCCCGCCGAGGTCGGTGGACGTTACGTGCCGAGGTCGGTAGACGTAACGTCAAAAATGATGACAAACGGGGGCGTCGACGTCCACGACGCTCTTGAAAATGGCGAAACCATGCGGGTGCCGAACCGCTGTGAGCGGCCACGCGAGTCGTTTGTCATCGATTTTGACACCCGGGCCGCTCCGCGGGACGTGAAGGTAGGTCGAGCTGTCCGCCGGGGCGAGCAGGCAGGTGCTCTGGCGGGCTTTGTGGCTGAACGTGTCGGCGGTTGCCGTTAGCCTGGTGCCGTGATCCAGTCTTTGACGCCCGCCGCGGAGAACGCAACCAGGTGGTGCCTCGGATGAGCGTGTGGGCCGATGTCGTCGGCCAGGAGAAGGTGGTCGCCGCCTTCCAAGCTGCCGCGGAGGCCGCACGCATGAGTGTTGCCGCCCGCGGCGCGGCTGCCGACGCCGCACGCGTGGCTGCTGGTACTCGGGGGGGTGATTCCAGCCCCGCTGAAATCGGCATCACCGACTCGGCCGGCGCTGTCGATACGTCGGCCATGACCCACGCCTGGTTGGTGACCGGGCCGCCCGGCTCCGGCCGGAGCGTCGCCGCCCGCGCCTTCGCAGCAGCCCTGCAGTGCACCGGGGAAGTACCCGGCTGCGGGGTGTGCAAGGCCTGCCGCGACGTGATGAGTGGCGCCCACCCGGATGTGGTGCGCATGGCCACCGAGAAGCTCCTGATCACGATGGACGAGGTCAAGACGCTGATTGGGGAAGCGCAGCGCCGTCCCTGGACCGGCCGGTGGCGGGTGATCCTGGTGGAGGACGCCGACCGTATGGCCGAGCGCACCACCAACGTGCTGCTGAAGTCCATTGAGGAGCCGCCCCCGCAGACCGTATGGATCCTGTGCACGCCCAGCGCCGACGATGTACTACCCACCATCCGCTCCCGCTGCCGGCTGGTGACGCTGCGCGTTCCGCCCGCCGACGCCGTGGCCGAGCTGCTGGTGCGCCGCGACGGCGCCGACCCGGAGCTGGCGGCCCGCGCCGCCCGCGCCAGCCAGTCCCACATCGGGCTCGCCCGCCACCTGGCCACTGACGCCGGCGCCTGGGAGCGGCGCCGCCGCTTGCTGCTCGCCCCCATCTCCCTGCGCAGCGTAGGGGATGCCGTGCTGGCCGCCGCGGACCTGGTGGACGCCGCCGAGGAGGAGGCGAAAACGGCCACAGCTGAGCGTGACGCCGCCGAGAGGTCGGCGCTGCTGCGCGCCCTCGGGCTGGAGGACGGCGCGCGCGTGCCGCCGTCGCTGCGAGCCCAGGTACGTCAGCTGGAGGAGGACCAGAAGCGGCGCGCTCGGCGGGCCCGCACCGACGTGCTCGACCGGGCCATGATTGACCTGCTGTCCTTCTACCGGGACGTGCTGGCGGTCCAGCTTGGCAGCGACGTGGAGCAGGTCAACATCGACCTTGCCGAGGCCGTCTCACAGGTGGCCGCCGCTACCGTACCGCGCCAGTCGCTGGCGCGCATCGGTGCCATTGAGGAGTGCCGTGAGCGGCTGCGGTCCAACGCCGCGGTGCTGCTGGCGGTCGAGTCGCTCATGGTGCAGCTGCGCCCCCAGGCCTGAGCACCGCAGGGGCGCGCCGATTCCGCCCGTGGCAGGTCTAGCGCGGCTCGGCCGTGGCGGTATCCGCCGGCGCCAGCTCGGTGGCCGCCCAGGAAGACAGCAGCCGCAACGCCTCCGCGCTCGCGCTGCCCGGTTCCACCCCGTACACGAGCATGCTCATGCCGGGGGTGGTCGCCATGGCGGCGGACTCGTAGCACAGGTGAATCTCCCCGACGATCGGGTGGTTCACGACCTTCTCGTTGCGGCACACGTAGCGGACGTCGTGGCGCGCCCACAGGTCGGAGAACTCCCGGCTGCGCGTGGACAGCTCCCCGATGAGTGCCTGCAGGCACGGGTCGGTCGGGTCCTCGCCGGCGCGCAGCCGCAGCATCGCCACCAGGTCCTCTGCGCCTGTCTGCCAGTTGGGGAAGAATTCCCGTGCACGCGGGTCCAGGAAGATGAAGCGGGCCATGCTCGGATGCTCGGCTGCTACCTCCGGGATCGGGTCCACGAACATGGGGTGGTACAGCGCCCGTGCCATCGTGTTGGCCGCCACGTAGTCTCCCGAACCGTTGCGCACCGCAGCAGGCATGGGCATCGCGTCCAGCAGCCACTGGGTGTCCGGCCGTATGGTGCAGCTGTTGGCGCGCCCGCGCCGACGCCGTATCCGCCCCATAGGGGTGACGGTGCGGGCTAGGTCGATGAGGTGCTGGCGCTCGGCGTCATCCAGCAGCAGCGCGGAGGCGAGCGCTTCCAGCACCTCATCGGAGGCGCCGGCTGCATTGCCCCGCTCCAGGCGCGTGTAGTAGTCCACGCTCACCCCTGCGAGCATGGCGACCTCCTCGCGGCGCAGCCCGGGTACGCGGCGGCGCCCGCCGACGACGGGTAGGCCCACCATCTGCGGCTGCACCTTGGCCCGACGCGTGGTTAGGAAGTCCTTCAACTCAGCGCGGGCGTCGGCGGGCATGGGGGAGGACGACTGGCTCATGCAAGCAAGGTTAGACGCCAGATGTAGGGCGAGGCAGGCCCGCCCAGGCCCTGTCAGGCGTTTCGGCACGACGCTGGGGCGAGCCTAACGGCTGGGTCGCAATGGGGAGGAATCCACCTTGCACAGTCAGGGCCGCTTGAGCACGTAACCGTAGGCTGCACGCGTGAGTACTCATTCGGGACGCCCCCGCCGCGTTCTCGCGGCTCTCACCGTCGTCCTCACCGCGACTGGCCTGGCCGCGTGCGCGGTGCTGCTTCCCGCCACTGATGTCAGCCCCTCCGCGGCGGCCCGGGCGACCGACGCCGCCGCCTCGGTGCCCGCCGGCCTGGAGGACTTCTACTCCCAAGACGTCGACTGGTATCCGTGCGTTGATACGGGCATGGCCGAGGCCGAGGGCGCCGCCGACTTCACCTGCGCCTATGCGAGCGTGCCGCTGGACTACTCCGATCCGAGCGGGCGGCGCATTGATATCGCGATGAAGCGCCGTGCCGCCACTGGCACCGCGATCGGCAGCCTGTTCATCAATCCGGGCGGACCGGGAGGGTCGGGTGTCAGCCTGGTGGAGTCCGCGGAGGGCTACTTCTCAGACGCCCTGATGCGGTCATACGACGTGATCGGCTTTGACCCGCGGGGCGTGGGCAGCTCCACCGCCATCGACTGCCTGACCGATGCCGAGCTGGATGAGGAGCGCGCTGGGTCGGGGGACCAGGCGAGTGCGGGCAGCGAGGCGTCGGACGCCGCTGCTGCCCAGGACGCGGTGGCGGAGTATGTCGAGTGGTACGAGGGCAAGTGCGCGGCGAACACTCCCGCTGACCTGCTGGACCACGTCGACACGGTCTCTGCGGCCCGGGACTTGGACGTGCTGCGCGCCGTCATTGGCGAGGACCTGCTGACTTACCTCGGCTATTCCTACGGAACATACCTAGGCGCCACCTACGCCGAGCTCTTCCCCAGCAACGTGGGCCGCATGGTCCTCGATGGCGCAATCGACCCGACTCTCAGCGCCGGGGAGGTCACCTTGGGGCAAGCGGCTGGCTTTGAGAAGGCGCTGCGCGCTTATGTGGAGGACTGCCTCAGTGGCAATAAGTGCCCGTTGCGGGGCGATGTTGATGCCGGCGTCTCCCAGATCCAGGACTTCCTGCAAGTCACTGCGGATGCGCCGATTCCGACTTCCGACCCGGACCGGCCCCTGACCTATTCGCTCGCGGAGTCTGCGATTTTGGGGATCATGTATCAGTCGGAGTCATGGTCGGTGCTGAGTGAGGGGCTGGACCAGGCGATGAATCATGACGACGGCTCGGTGCTGCTGCGCGTCGCCGATCTGTTCGCCTCCCGGCAAAGTGACGGCACCTACAGAGGCAATGGCAATGAGGCGATCAATGCCATCAACTGCCTGGACTATCCCGTGGTCGGCGACGCCGACAGCTGGGAGGCGGAGCGCGAGCAGCTTGAGGCGATCTCTCCGACCTTTGGCGCGGACCTGGGTTATTCCGACCTGTACTGCAGTGTCTGGGGGCATGCGTCCAGCCGGGAGCGCGCCGAGATTCACGCCTCCGGCGCCGCCCCGATCCTGGTGGTGGGCACCACCGGTGACCCGGCCACGCCTTATGCGTGGTCGCAGGCCCTCAGTGAGCAGCTGGAGGACGGCCATCTGGTCACCTGGAGGGGTAATGGGCACACCGCCTACGGGCGAGCGGACGCCTGCGTGGCCGATGCCGTTGACAACTACCTGCTGGCGGGCGTCCTGCCGGAGGAGGGGCTGACCTGCGGCTGAGCGCCTGCCGGGAGCCTGCGGGGCAGGCCGGCAGGGCAGGCCCGCGTGCCAGAGTGCCGACGGCGGGTGGCCGGGGCGCATTGGCGGCGGGCGTTTCAGTGGCGGGTGGCCGGCGCCGTGAGCTCTCCGGCCAGGTCTCGGCCCATCCACTTCCCCAGCTCGGCACCGCGCAGCCCCTGGGAGGCGAGGAACTGCAGCTTCGCATAGGCGGCCTCAAGCGTCATGTCGCCGCTGCCGACGGCGCCGGCCTGTGCCGCGCCCGCGCCGGCGGCATAGCGCCCGAGCGCCACCTCTCCCTGAGGGCACTGCGAGGCGATCACCACCGTGACCCCGTCCCGGACCGCCTGGGCCAGCACGTTGACCGGGCCGTCCGCGGCCGCGGGCAGGTTCCCCACGCCGAATGCGCGCACGATCACGGCCACGGGAGCTGGTGTCAGTGCGGCCTTCAGGCGCGCGGAGCTGAGCCCTGGTGCCATGTCGATTACCGGCACGTCGTGGGCAGTGTAGGGCAGTGGCGCGGACCAGCCGACACCGGTGCGCGGGGCGCGGGGCGACCAGTGCCAGGGCGCGCCGGCGACGGCGAGCGGGGGCGTGTTTGGTGACTCGAAGCCCTGTAGCGACCAGGTGGAAGTCTTCGTGGCCCGGTTCCCGGCCAGGAGGCGGCCGCCGAAGAAAAGGTGTACCCCGCGGGGCGCGCCCTGGGTGAGCGCGTATACGGCTCCGGTGAGGTTTGCGGCGGCGTCGGAGTCGGTTGCGCCCAGCGGCAGCTGCGAACCGGTGACCACGACCGGTTGCTCGAGGTCGATAAGTGCATAGGACAGCGCAGAGGCCGTATAGGCCATGGTGTCGGTGCCGTGCAGCACGACGAATGCGTCTGCGCAGCCGGCGTGGCGCTGTACGTCGTCAATGACTTGCTGCCAGGTGTACGGGGTGGTCTCCGCGGAGTCAAGCAGGGGTTGCAGGGTGGTGAGCGAGTATGTTGCTCCGGGCGCCGACGACGTTCCCGGGGCAGGTGATTGTGGTGACGGTGGGATGGTCGGAGGTCTCGTGCATACGGTCTCGGTGAATCCTGGAATCAGCCTGGGCAGCCAGCCTCCGAGGTCGGCGCCGGGCTGGAGCCCGCGGGGCGAATCGATCATGCCGATGGTGCCGCCGGCGTAGGTGAAGTGGATGTGCATATGGCCAGGGTACGCAGCTCTGGGTCCGCTTTTGTGCTGCAAACCACCTCACGTGATTGGGCTGCCGGATTGCGTGTCCCGGCCTTCACGCGGTAGCGTGCGTGTCGCCGCTGCGGCGGCAGGCCACCTTAGCTCAGTCGGCAGAGCGATTCACTCGTAATGAATAGGTCGTGGGTTCGATTCCCACAGGTGGCTCTGAGCTTTCGCCTCCCCCAGGGGTTCGTTCAACGCTGAAACATACTCCGACTTGCCGGTTATTGGATTTCCTTGCTTCAATTGGCCATATATGCCTATCCTGTTACCCGGGATGGTCCCGCGCTAGAGGCGGGGCCCGCATATGTCTGTGGCAAGGAGGACCAATATGGCACAGAAGACCCAAATTGTGCTTGTGGATGACATCGACGGCTCTGAGGCGACTCAGACCATTACCTTTGCTCTCGATGGCGTCACTTACGAGATCGACCTCAACGAGGAGCACGCCGCCGCCCTGCGCGAGTCGATCGAGGAGTGGACCGTGAAGGCGCGCCGCCGCGGCGGACGCCGCACGCTGCGCCGTCGCCCGCCGACGGGCGTCACCCAGAAGATTCGTGAGTGGGCGCGTGCCAACGGCTACGAGGTCTCGGACCGCGGGCGTATCCCCGCCCCGGTCCGTGAGGCCTACATGGCGGCTAACAACCCCAGCAACAACGGCTGACCTGGGCGTTTCACGCCCACCCGGGCGCGGTGCCGCGGCGTATTCGCCCGGCGCCGACGCCGAAGGCACGTTTTCCGGGCCCCTGGGTCCTTTTTAGGACCCAGGGGCCTGGTGGCACCCGGCCCGTCCTGGCACAATGTCCTCATGGCTTACACCCTTGTGCTGCTCCGCCACGGCGAGAGCGATTGGAATGCTAAGAACCTGTTCACCGGCTGGGTGGACGTCGCGCTGTCGGAGAAGGGGCGTGCCGAGGCCGTCCACGGCGGTGAGCTCCTCAAGGAGGCCGGCGTCCTGCCCGATAAGCTCTTCACCTCCGTGCTGCGTCGCGCCATCATGACGGCGAACCTCGCCCTGGATGCCGCTGACCGCCACTGGATCCCGGTGGAGCGGCACTGGCGCCTGAACGAGCGCCACTACGGCGCCCTGCAGGGTAAGAACAAGAAGGAGATTCGCGAGCAGTACGGCGACGAGCAGTTCATGCTGTGGCGCCGCTCCTATGATGTGCCGCCGCCGGCCATTGAGCTCGGCTCCGAGTTCTCCCAGGACGCCGACCCGCGCTACGCCGGCGAGCCGATTCCCGCCACCGAGTGCCTGAAAGACGTCCTGGCCCGGCTGCTGCCGTACTGGGAGGAGACCATCGTCCCGGAGATCAAGACCGGTAAGACGGTCATGATCGCCGCCCACGGTAACTCGCTGCGTGCCATCGTCAAGCACCTTGATGACATCTCCGATGAGGACATCGCCGGCGTCAACATTCCCACCGGTATTCCGCTCGTCTACGAGCTCGACGAGGAGACCCTGAAGCCCATCAAGAAGGGCGGACGCTACCTGGACCCCGAGGCCGAGGCGAAGATCGCCGCGGTCGCCAACCAGGGTAAGTGAGCCTGCGCGCCGTCCACTAGGACCTGCGCAGCCCACTACGGGCATCCGGCTCCGCGCGTGCAACTTGCAGCACCCGGAGCGCCCGACCCTGAACTCTGGGTATCCGATTCTGAATCCGATTCTGGGCACCAGCAATGGCGGCGGGGCGGGTGGCGTGACTAACGCGCCCCCGCCCCGCCGCCTACGCCTCGGAGGGGCCGGGCACCGTGATCCCTGAAACCAGGTAGGCCATGCGCCGGGCAACCGACGTCGAGTGGTCCCCAAAGCGCTCCAGGAAGCGCCCCATGAGCACCGCGTCCACTACCTGCTGGCGGGATAGCTCGATGCCCGGATCGAGAATCATCTGGAACGACTCCCGGTGCAGCGCATCCAGCTCGGCGTCGCGGCGCTGGATCGCGGCGGCCAGCTCCAGGTCCTGGGTCTCAATGAGAGTGCACACGTCCCGGCCCGCACGCACGGCGGCGTCGGCCATTTTCACCATCAGGCCGAGGACGGGCTCGGGCACGGGAGCCTGCGGGTAGCGGCCTCGGGCGATGGCTGCGACGTGGCGGGCCAGGTCTCCCTGCCGCTCCAGGGTCTGGGCCATGCGCAGGGCGGAGATGACATTGCGCAGGTCACGGTCCACCGGCTGCTGCCGGGCCAGCAGCATCACGCACATGTCGTCGATGTCGCGCTGGAGGTCGTTTATGCGCTCGTCGGCGTCGATGACCTGCTCGGCGACGATGATGTCCCCGGTGCGCAGCGACTCGGCGGCGCGCTCGATGGCGGTGGCCACCTGCGCCGCCATTGACGCCAGATCCGTGCCCAGCTGTTTCAGTTCCTGGTTGAAGATGTCGCGCACGTTTAGCCTCTTCCCCGTCACGGCCGCGGAGCCGGGCTCGCGGAGCACCCGGCTACACCTCTACCCTAGGGGGCGTGGGAACCGTTTGGCTGATCATCGCGGTTGCCGTCGCGGGTGTCGCGGCCGGCGCCGCGGCGGGACTCGCCCTGGGGCACGCCACCCGTGACGCCCACGGCGACGGGATAGTCGCCGGATCCACCCTCGAGCGCGACGGCCTGATCCCCATCCTTGCGGCGCTGGGATCCGTAGTCGTGCTCCTCGACGACGACGGCGAGGTCCTGCGCGCCTCCGCGGCCGCCTACACCTACAACATCGTGCACGACGATGAGGTCAGTGAACCGCAAGTCGCCGAGATGGTGGAGCGCGTGCGCAGCACCGGGAAGGCCGCTGAAGCCGAGATCACGGTGGCACGCGGGCGCGTCGTCGGAGCGGGCAACTTCCACCTGCAGATCCGCGTGGCCGGCATCGGCCGCGGTCGGGTGCTGGTGCTGATTGAGGACCGCACGGCGGCCCGCCGCGTGGAGGACATGCGCCGAGACTTCGTCGTCAACGCCTCCCACGAGCTAAAGACGCCAGTCGGGGCGATCTCGCTGCTGGCGGAGACGGTGCGCGAGAACGCGGACGATCCAGCGCTGGTCGCCGACTACGCCGAGCGGATGAGCCGGGAGTCTCGGCGCCTGGAGCTGCTGGTGGGTGACATCATTGAGCTCTCCCGCCTGCAGGACGGCGACGCGCTGGTCGAACCCGAGGACGTCAGCGTTGATGAGGTGGTGGTGGACGCCCTGGATCGGGTGCGGGTGGAGGCGGACGCCAAGGAGGTGGCCCTTGTGTCCGGCGGCGTGGAGGATCTGCACGTACTCGGTGACGCCTCGCTGTTGGTGACCGCCGTCAGCAACCTGCTGGACAACGCGATCCGCTACTCCGACCCGCGCACGCGTGTGAGCGTGGGCCTGAGTGTGGACACTGACGATCCGGAACTGGTGCGCATCGCCGTCGTCGACCAGGGGATCGGGATCCCCAAGGAGGCGCAGGAGCGCGTATTCGAACGGTTCTACCGGGTGGACAAGGCCCGGTCCCGGGCTACCGGAGGCACCGGGCTGGGGCTGTCGATCGTCAAGCATGTTGCGGCCGATCACGGCGGCACCGTGGAGCTGTGGTCAACACCCGGCAGGGGCAGCACCTTCACCTTGGTGCTGCCGCGGCACCGGACCGCGGCGGAGGTGGCGGGGCCTGCCCCCGAGGCGGTCCAGGCCGTGGCCAGGGGTGCTGCCGGAGCCTCCTTCGCGGCTATCGCCGCGATCTCCGACGCGCCCGCCCCGCGCGAGGCGCACACCCCACCCCCCGCAACGCCGGGCGCTGAACCGGAGGAGGAACGTCGATGACCCGCATCCTGCTGGTGGAGGACGAGGAGAACTACCGGGAGCCGTTGGCGCTTAATCTGCGGCGCGACGGCTTCGAGGTGGTGGAGGCGCAGGACGGCGCGGCCGCTGTGCGCCGCTTCGAATCCGCCGCGGGCCCGGACGGCCCCGGTCCCATCGACCTGGTTCTGCTGGACCTCATGCTGCCGCGCATGTCCGGTGCGGAGGTATGCCGACGGATCCGGCGCAGCTCCCGCGTCCCCGTCATCATGCTCACGGCGCGGGACGCGGAGATGGACAAGATCGCCGGGCTGGAGCTCGGCGCGGATGACTACGTCACCAAGCCCTACTCCTACAGGGAGCTCATTGCCCGGGTGCACGCAGTGCTTCGGCGCACCGCGGAGGAGGCTCCGGAGGAGTCGGTGCTCACTGCAGGGCGCGTGACCATGGATGTGGGCCGCCATGAAGTGAGCGTGGACGGGCAGCTGGTCGCCATGCCCAAGCGTGAGTTCGAGCTGCTTGAGCTCTTCTTGCGCCACCCCGACCACGTGCTCACCCGCGGTCAGATCATTGAGCGCCTGTGGGGTGCTAACTATGTGGGGGACACCAAGACACTTGACGTCCATGTCAAAAGGATCCGCGCCAAGATCGAGGAGGACCCGAGCTCCCCGAGGCTCCTGACCACGGTTCGCGGCGTGGGCTACCGCCTCGTTGCCGGGGCCTGACCCGCCGCCACCGGTTGCGCCGCACTCCCATGTGAGCTAGCTCCCCGGTCTTCGGGCGTCATTACCTGATAAACTATTACCCCGCGATTAATCTGGAGTGACCTCACACATGACATTCGAAGTCGGCGAGACCGTTGTCTATCCCCACCACGGAGCGGCTCGGATCATTGATATCCGTCAGCGCAAGGTCAGGGGCGAGGAGAAGACCTATCTGCAGCTCGAGGTCGCGCAGGGTGACCTGACGATCCTGGTCCCGGCGGACAGCGTCGACCTCATCGGGGTACGCGACGTGGTAGACGAGTCCGGGCTGGAGCGCGTGTTCGAGGTGCTGCGGGCCCCGCTGACGGAGGAGCCCACCAACTGGTCGCGGCGTTTCAAGGCCAATCAGGAGAAGATCGCCTCCGGTGACGTCATCAAGGTGGCTGAGGTCGTGCGCGACCTGTCCCGCCGGGACACCGACCGAGGCTTGTCAGCGGGGGAGAAGCGCATGCTCGCCAAGGCCCGCCAGATCCTCGTATCCGAGCTTGCCCTCGCGCAGAAGACCGCCGAGGAGGAGGCCGAGAACACCCTTGACGAGGTCCTCGGCTCCGGCACGGCCGCCTGACGCTCCTACTCCACCCGGCGCGGGCCGGTCCCCGCGGGATCGGCATTGCCTGATGCGCCGGGAGGAAGATACCCGCTGGTAGGGTCCCGTACATGCCGGACGCAAGCACAGGATCCGCCGTCGCCGTACTCACCGCCGCCGGCTCGGGCACCAGGCTAGGCGCCCGGGGGCCGAAGGCGCTGGTGGAGGTTGGCGGCGAGTCGCTGCTGCACCGCGCCGCCCGCGGCCTGCTCGAGTCCGAGAGCCTCGACCACATCACCATCACCGCCCCGGACACCCAGGTGGAGCGCTTCACTGCGGAGGTGGCGGACATGGCCGGGGACGGGCAGATCACAGTAGTCGCCGGCTCACCAGCGTCCCGGCAGGCGTCGGTAGCGCTCGGACTAGCGGCGGCACTCGCAGCCCGACCCGGCGCCGAGGTCGTGTTAGTGCACGACGCCGCCCGCGCACTGACACCGCCCGAGCTGATCCGCCGCGTCGTTGCCGCCGTGCGCGCCGGGCACGACGCCGTCGTCCCCGGCCTGCCCGTGGTCGACACAGTCAAGGAGATCGACGGTGCTGGGCCGAATCCGGCCGGGGAGCAGGTTCGTGGTATCGAGGTCGACTACGTCGTCGGCACGCCGGACCGTGCGCGGCTGCGCGCCATCCAGACTCCGCAGGGCTTCACGCGCAGCACCCTGGAGACGGCGCACCGCCTGGGCGCCGACGTCGCCGGAGATGAGGCGCGGGCGGCACGGGATGACGCCTCCCTCGTCGAGGCCATGGGGAAGCGCGTCGTCGTCGTGGCGGGAGACCCGCTCGCCCTGAAAGTGACCACGCCACTGGATCTGGCCCTCGCTCGGATTCTCGCCCGCCGGGAGCCGGTACAGCCGTAGGCTCGGAGGCATGCGGCCACATGTACCGGGACGGGACTCAGAACTAGGCTCGGCGCTCAGCTCCACTGGTGGAGTGGGTCGCGGCTACAACACGTCCGCGCGTGCGAAACTGCTGACGTGGCCAGTGCTTGCCTGGGGGCTGTGGGACTGGGGCTCGGCGGCCTTCAACGCAGTGATCACCACCTTCGTCTTCTCGGTCTACCTGACCAGTGCCCCCTTCGGTGACCCCGCTGATAGTGAGTCCGCGCTGTCGGTGGGGCTGACCATTGCGGGAGCCTGCATCGCCCTGCTGGCCCCCGTGACCGGGCAGCGCTCCGATCGCGCCGGCCGCAGCGTGTTCTGGCTCGGCGTCTACACGGCGATCGTCGTTGCGGTCAGCGCCGCCCTGTATTTTGTGCTGCCCGAGCCTGGGTACCTGTGGCTGGGCATCACGCTGCTAGGGGTCGGCAACGTGTTCTTCGAGTTGGCGTCCGTCAACTACAACGGGCTGCTCTCGCGCCTTGCCACCAAGGATCGGGTCGGTGCCGTCTCCGGGCTCGGCTGGGGGATGGGGTACCTCGGGGGGATCGTGCTGCTGCTGATCCTGTACGTCGGTTTTATCAGCCCGGAGGTCGGCTGGTTCGGGGTGACCGACCAGGACGGCATGGATGTGCGCGTGTCGATGCTCGTCTCCGCCGGCTGGTTCGGTCTGTGCGCGATTCCGGTGCTGGTTACCCAGTCAGGCAAGCGGGCTTGGCGGCGGTGGGCAGCTATCGAGGACACCGACTACGGTGCGGCCCGTTCGCTGGCCGGGCTGGAGACCGAGCCGGCAGACCCGGTGCAGGCACCGCCGCGGATTATGCGCCACGAGTCCCTGGTGGCCTCCTACAAGCACCTGTGGCGTACCCTCGTGGGACTGTACCGTACCCATCCGGAGGTGCTGTGGTTCCTGCTGGCCGCCGCTGTCTTCCGTGACGGGCTGGCCGGGGTCTTCACCTACGGCGGGATCATTGCCCAGAACACCTTCGGCTTCTCCCCTGCGGACGTGATTGTGTTCGCCGTGGCGGCCAACGTAGTCGCCGGTGTTGCAACCATCGCCGCCGGGCGACTGGATGACCTGCTGGGGCCGCGCCGGGTCATAATTGGGGCGCTTGTCATTTTGGTCGTCGCCGGGTTGCTGGTATTTCTGCTGCACGCGGCGGGGGCGCGCGTCTTCTGGGTGCTGGGACTTGTGCTCTCCGGCTGCGTGGGCCCGGCGCAGTCGGCGGCGCGCTCGTTTCTGGCACGGCTAGTACCGCAGGGACGCGAGGGCGAGATCTTCGGTCTTTACGCCACCACCGGGCGGGCGGTGTCCTTCATGGCGCCGGCGATGTACGGCGGTTCGATCTGGCTGGGGACCCGGATCATGGGTGGCGGCGCCGGCTATTGGGGCATCCTCGGCATTGTCACGGTGCTTGCTGTGGGGCTGCTGCTCATGCTGCGAGTGCACGACCCCTCGGGCCGCATCAGCGTTGGTGAGTGACGCCGCCCCCGCATATACGCGCATGGCCTGAGACTCTCAGTGGTGTCGTCGTCCCGGCTGAGCGGCCCCGCACGCTTACGAGTGCCACCAGCTCCTTGCCACGGGGAGTTTTGCCCGTCATTTCAACATTCTCATATTTTGGACGAAAACGCGGATGTGCTCCTGCGTGCGCCGCAGTCGGCGGCGCACGCAGGAGCACACTGACAATGTTGACTCAATCGAGTTTTCCGCCTGATTCCGCGGAATTGGTGATCGGCCCTGAGGGCTGAGCGTGCGGCGGAGTCAGTCGTCGGAGACGGTGATGGTCACCGGGATGTTGCCCCGAGTGGCGTTGGAGTAGGGGCACACCTGGTGGGCCGCCTCTGCCAGAGCCTGAGCCGCATCATGCGGCTGGGCGGGAATGACAACCTCCAACTCGACGGCCAGGCCGTAGCCGCCCTCACCGTTGGAGCCCATGGAGACTCGGGCGCCGACGCTGGAGTCGCCCAGTTCGGCCTTCTGCATGCGGGCTACACCCTGCAGGGCGGAGTGGAAGCAGGCGGCGTAGCCGGCGGCGAACAGCTCCTCCGGGTTGGGCAGGTTGGCTCCGGAGCCGCCCATCTCCTTCGGGATAGCCAGGTCGGTGTCGATGCGGCCGGTGGTGGAGGCGACGTGGCCGTTGCGGCCGTCGCCAGAGGCCAGGGCCTCGATGGTGTAAATCGGGGTGATGGCGTCGGACATGGTGGACCTTCTTATGTGGGAGTTGTGCTTGACCGTGTCGGGCCTATAGCCGACCGGGCATGGGCACAGTATGGATGCTTGTTGGAAGCCAGGTGGGAACTTCGCCCGGGAACCCGGAGTCGGCGTCAGGCGCGCAGGTCCGGGAAGTCCTCGGCCGCGTCGGATGCGCCCTCACGCGCCGCACGGTCCTCGTACTCGGTGCGCAGGCGGTCCAGGTCCTCCTTGGTCAGGGGGCCCTGCGTAGTGCCGTCGGAGCCGTCCTGGCGCTTCCAGGACACGGCCAGCCCGTCCTCGTAGCCGAAACGGGCCAGGTGCCGACCGGCAACCTCCTCCAGGCGCGGCAGCTCCTGGGCCGAGGCCGACAGGGTCAGGACGAGTGCGCCCTCCTCGCAAGCCAGGTCCACGATGCCGGCCACGGCCCCCTCGCGGTTGAACACCAGGTGACCGGTGGAGTCAGCTCCATTCCACTCGCCGTCGATCTTGCGGCTCATGTGGCTGACCAGGCGGCGGCCGTAGTCTGCCGGCTTATCGGTCGCTACACGCGCCACGGAGCGGGAGTCGAAATCGGGAGTTCCATTAGCGTTTACTGAATTAACGGTCATGAGACGAGGCTAGCCACGTGCCTTAGCCTCGCCTAGCCTTATCGCTCGCGGCTGAGTGCCCGGTTTGATGGCCCGTACCGGGAATACGGCGAGTACTTCAGGCGAGGGACTAGCCGCGGCCTGGTGCCGCTGAGCGTGCAGGGGCTGCGTCGGTGATGGTGCCCGAGCGACCCCCCGGCGCCGAGCGGCCGCCGAGCGCGCAGGGGTCGCGCCCATGGGAAACGTAAACGCGCTGAACGCGTGGAGCGGCCGCCGAGCGCGCAGGGGCCGCGTGTACCCGGGCAGGCGGCGGCCCGCCCACTGAATGCGCCTCCCCTTGGCGGTGTCCGCCCCTAAATCAGGCCGCACACTACGAGCTGCTCCTTGGTTGGGTGCTTGGCGCTGTCCACGGCGTCGCGCTCGTAGACGAGTACCACGGTTCCGGGCGCTGGCACCAGGTATCCGCTGCTGACAAGCGGGATATCGTTCGCGGCGACGAAGTCTTCCGGGGAGGCGACCTGGCCGAGGCCCAGGTGCAGCACGACCTTCTCGTTCAGGTCGAGGACGTCCAGGCCCGAGTGCTCAAGGTTCTTCTTCACGATTAGTGTGTCAAAGTAGCCGCGGCCCGTGGCCTGCTCCGTCAGGTCCCCGGCGGAGTACACCTGCTCCGTCATGGGGTCGAATACGACCGAAAGGGCCGGGCGGTAAGAGCGGTAGGCGTAAGCCTCCGGATCGCGGATGCCGAGTGTGCTCGCGGCGTTGGGGGAGATGGGGCGGTCCAAGTCCCCCAGCGTCACCGGCTGCGTGTCGGCATCGACCCCGGAAAGGGTGTCGAGGCTGACCGCCTCAATAGAGTATCCGAGTGATTCGGCGTCGAATCGAGTGCCAAGGCTCTCGCGGACCGCCGCGGGATCGCTGAAGCGCACGGTCCAACCATCCACGATGGCGATGCCGGTGTGATCCCGGTGGCTGTATACAGGAACGATGCCTTCCACGGTTCTGCTCGCTCCGGGGTCGGTATCCGGGGCCACGGTTACCTCGCACCACGTGGCGTTTTCAGAAATCGTGCTGGGGTCTGTGCACTTGGCTCCAAGAATTAGGGTCGAGTGCCCACCCTGAAGGAAGGGCGAATCGATCCGGGGCGTACCGGGACCCGAACCGCGCGCATACTCCGGCCTTTGTGCGCCGCTCTGATCGCTGCCGGCGCCGCGGTCCGGAAGCTCGGCCACGACGCTCCCATCGCTTAAGGACAGGACTTCGGCGCCCGCCGTGACTACGTGATCGGTGATCTGGAATGGGACCGCTGAGCCCCGCCAGTCCACAACGGTTCGCTCAAAGGTGACCTCACCGGTGGCGGTGTCCAGCGAGACGAACAGGCTTCCGTCGACCCCGGCGTAGACGATCACCAGGTGGGCGCGATCCGGCGACAGCGCCGCGTGGCAATGCACCTGCTCTTCTTCGCCGCAGGGCGGATCATTCAAGGCGAGGTGCGTGGTATGCGCCTTGCGGCGGTAGGACCATGTGGTTTCGCCGGTGCTGGGGTCCAGGCCCTCGGCGCCGTGTTCGGTGATGGCAATTGGCCCGGCCGAACCCGGGATGATGCCGTGGATCCGGTCCTCGGCTCGACGATCGAATACGCGTTGCCAAGTGAATTGGCTGCCGAGCGTCTCAGGCACGGGCTGTCCGGCCGCGGCGGCTACTTGGACCGACTGCGACACATAGACTCGGGCCGGTGCCGCTAGGGCTGTTACCGCTAGACCGACAGTCAGAATCATGGCGATCATCGCGGGCCAGTCCGCGCGCGGGCGCCTGAGTGTGCGACGCCGTACCCCGGGGGCCGCCACACTGGCTGCGCGCAGAAGCACTCCGGCCACTGCGCCCACTCCTAGTCCGGCGACGGCGACGGCATACTGCAATAGCACCGGGTAAGGGAGCCCGATGTCTTCCGACTGCTGCCACCACGATCTGCCGAGCAGGTAGGCGCTGATGGCGGGCGGTGCCGCCAGCAGAACCGTCATGAGCGCCATGGGCGCGTGCCTCCAGCGAGGACTCGCGCGAAGATCCTCCGCCATAGAAACGGCCGCTGCCCAGAAGATCGGGGCGAGGACTGCCAGGATCAGGATGAGGGATATGTCATCAATGGGCATTAGACCGATCAACGACCAGCAGGCGGCGACGATAAGCAGCATGCCCAACAGCAGCGCAGCCCGGACGCTGCGTCCGGTGAATGGCCTTCGCCCGCCTTCTGGGAGCGTACTCATCGTTATCCAAATGGCCGGGGCGAGAAGAATTAGGACCGGAATGAGCCCGGCGTCCGGTTGCAGCCTCTCCGGGAGTTCCGTATTGACGGTGATCCCGCGGCGCGCCCAGACTCCGGCAGTCCCTGCGATGGCGGCGGTAAGTAATCCGCCGGCCCGCAGTCCGCGCAGGAAGCCGGTGCGCTGGGCCTGGCCTCGGACCAGGTTCCTGCGCGGGGACCGCGAGCGGGTCCTGGCCGGGGAGGGCGTGGCGTCGTCGTCGGCGGCGGGGGAGGTGCGCATGCTGCCAGGGTGGCAGGAGGCGCCGCCCCCGGCCATGGGGCGCACTGCCCGCGGGCGGGCGTGGCGAGTCGGCCGTGGGCGGCCGACACCGCCACCCACGGCCGCCGGCACGCCATCTGCCCCGGCCCCGCGGCCCGAGCGCCTACGGAAGTGCAGGCAAGGGCTCTGCACTGCCGCGGCGCTCGGTGCGCGCGCCCTGCGGACACGGGGCTCGCGCCCGCAGGCCGGGATGGCATCACACGTTGGTTATGCCCAGGTGGTCCAGCAGGCCGGGCATGTTGATGCCGACCCCGTCCGCAGGGGTGCGTACCACGTACGCGGCGATGGTGGCCAGAGGGTCGGGGCCGAGGGCTGCCTGTACGTGGGCGAACTCCTCGGGCAGTCGGGCCCTCGTTCCGGCGTAGACCCGTTCCAGCGCGCTGCGCAGCCGACGGCGGGTGCGGTACTGGTCGTACTTGACCTTCACCATGTACTGACGGGCGTCTGCGAGTACTACACCTTCCACGGGGTGGTCCTGGCTGGCCAGCGCATCGTCGTGTAGCACCTGGTCCAGTTCGACGCGGGAGCCCGCAGTGGCGAGCACCTCCACGCTTGCCAGGCCGAGCCCGGCCAGCTCCCCCATCAGCTCGTCGCGGCGGTGGAAGGCAAAGCTGTTGTCTATGACTGCCAGGGCCGTGACCCCGGGGCGGTGTGACTCGTCCACAAGGTGGGGGTCGTTGGCCAGCGTGACCTCCAGTGCCACTGACACGTCATGATCGGATAGGAAGTTGATGAGTCGCCGACGCGCCTCACCGGCCACTACCCGCTCCACTGCCTGGGCCGCGGCCTGGCCGTAGCCGGTGTCCCCGGCCTTGGACCACACCCGCAGGTCCCCGTCCAGGGCGAACATGATCCCGAGGAACCCATTGACCTTGCGGGTCAGGGTCACGGGATACGTGAGATCGTCCAGGGTGGTGCCGCGCTCGCCGACGTTGAAGAACTTGTCGAACCCGCGGCCCACTACCTTCCCGTCGCGAACGAACAGCCCGCGGGCGGTGGAGGTCAGCTCGTCCCAGTTGCCGTTGTAGAAGGCCCGCCGGGTGAAGATGTAGGACACCACCCCGTCAGGTCCTTCCCGTCGACGGATGTCCGGGTGGGCTTCCAGACGGGCGACGACGTCGACCTGTGCGCCTGCCGATGGCGTGGGCGCCTGCTCCCTGGGCTGCCGCTCGCCGTCCCGAGCGTCCTCGTAGTCGCGGTACTCCTGGACACGGACCTCCAGGGCGCCACCATTCCCGGACCGCAGGCGTGCCACGCGCAGCGCGCCGCCCTCCTCCACCCGGTTCTCCAGGTTGTAGACGCCCGCCACGGCGTCGGCAGGGGCGGGTTGGCTGTCATGCTTGCCGTTGCGGTGCCCGTGGAGCTGGAGCACCTGCCCGCCCTCCAGGACCAGGAGCTCATCGACGTGGTCGTAGGTGGATCGACCCGAGTAGGTCAGGGCCCTTTGGGAGGTTCCGTAGACGAACTCGTTGTCCACCAGGTGCGCCAGGCCACAGCCCGACTGCCTCCCCGCCAGGGCGCGCTCCAGCGCCGCCTGAGTGACACCGCCGTGAGTGACCACGCAGACGGTGTCACAGCCGTGGACACGGAAGGTGCACAGGGGCACGGTACGCCGCAGCAGATCCAGGATGTCACGGTCGCCGTAGCGGGTCCTGATCTGCTCGTGGCTCGTGCCGGTCCGGGCGGACGGCTTGCCGGTACGGCGGATGAGCTCGAGCATCCGCAGCTCGTGATTGCCTTGGACCAGCACCACTCGGGTGGGATCCAGGGCGCGCACCTGCTCGAATACGCCCAGTGCGTCAGGCCCGCGGTCGAACAGGTCACCGGCGAACACGATAACCTCACCGTCTGGGGTGTCGGCCAGCGCCTGGGACAGGGCACGGGAACACGACTGCACGTCACCGATAACCGTTACGCCCCGCGCGGTGAGCATCACGTCCTCGCCGGAGAGCAGACCGGTGCCGGTGGCTGTGGCCTCGGATGCGCCAGTGGCTGGGGCGGCAGCGACGTCGGCTACGTCATCCGCGTAGGAGAAGAACCTGGCCACAGCGGCCGGGTCATCGGGGCTGATCCGCTCTACGCCCTTCACCACGGCGTTGCCCTGGGCGCGCTGGAGCATGCGCTCCAGGGCGGACTCGTCCAGCCGGTCTGGCCCCCGGGTGATGTTGCGCCGACGCAGCTCGGCGTCGCTGATGCCCTCCTGGCAGTCCACCAGGCCTACCCGGTAGTGGTGGCGCAGCGCCAGCTCACGCCACTGGTTCTGCTCCTTGGAGCTCAGATTGGTGGAGTCGACGACGACCGTCGCTCCACGGGCCATGCGCGCCTCGGCGGCGTCGAACACCATCCGCCAGATCATCTTGTCTGCGCCACCTAGCAGCGAGGTGGCACCGTCCAGGGTCATGGCGCGCGGGTACACCAGCTCGCGGAACTGATCGGCGGAGACCACCTGGTCCTCCAGCCCGTGGCTACGTACCCAGGTGGTCTTGCCGCACCCGGGCGCCCCTCTCATCAGCAGCAACCGCCGCATTGTCTTGTTCTCCTTCCTGTTGGTACTTCATCTCGACTTCCTGTTATCTGCCGACCCGTTCGTGCTGGCCTGCCTGCGTACCTGTGCCGGTGCCCCCGCGAGGCCAGGGCGGCCTCCGGGCTGACGGGGACCGGGCAGGCCCCTGGACCGGCTGGCTGCGGGCGGTGTGGGCGCCGGGTTCTGCCGGTTCCTGGCGGGGAGCAGGGTCGCCGACGCCGTTTCGCGCCGCGCAGGTCCGCTCTGGGGCTTGGGGTGCCTGGGGCACACGCACAGTCGGCGGGCGTCACCGTCCCCGGCCCGGGGAGCCTTGGGAGTGCTCGGGACCACGCCACGGGCGCCGGAGTTGTCAGTGCGACAGACCAGCGCCGCCCCCGGAAGGGCAGTCACTCACGGAAGATGGAACGCCCAGGGGGACCTGCTGTGTGATGCCCGCCGGCCACTCGCACACGGTGTCGCAAGGCGTGGGCGCCTGCGGTGCGGGGGCCGGGGAACGGGTCAACTGCGCTGTCGTCGCGGATTCAACGGTTTTCGTCCCCACGTGGCTGCAATGCGCACGTCACTCCGGCGCCGCTTGACATGGAGCAGCGGCGCTGGAGACATTGAGGATGACGAGAACACGGGCCATTTATACATCCTTGACGACTTGGGGACAAGAGGCGTTCCCGGCGCGGGGTGGCCGGGGCGGAGGCGGGAGAGGCGTCGTCGTCGACGGGGTCGGGGTGATCCCGCCCCGGACCGGCGACGACCGGGCTGGCCGGGAGCCGACGCAGATTCCCGGGTACCGGGGTTGAAAGGGTTATTCTCCCGGAACTGCGCGGTCGTCCGCGCTCGCAGTTCCGCGCGCCCGGTCCCGACCGCCTTACTTCCCACATGTAGGAGAAAGGACGGAAACATGACTCTCAAACGCGCAGTGGCCCTGTATGCGCTCCAGGACGCCTACGGGCGCGGCGGCCTCGGCCTGGAGGGGTGCATCAGTCTGGTCGAGAACATGGGCGCCCGGGTTCGACGGATACATGACACATCCGGTTCTTCGTGTTGGCGAGTGCGGTGGGTTGGCTGGTTGCGGTTCTCGCCGCTACCTGGCGAACCGTTGTCCAAACACACGAGCCGTCCGCACCCGCAACGGCGCCGACGACGTTCCTGCCTGCCCGAACACGACCGCATCAGCGCGAGACGACCCCCCGCGCCCGAACACGGCCACCAATTGTCAATCCCCAGCCGGCACCATCACGCCTCAAACCGGGAGAGCCGTATGCCCTGGGGCGATGGAAATCAGGCCGGCTCGTACTGGACGATGGCCGGATCGCTGGTCGTTAGGGCGATCAGCTGTGGGATGAGCGTGGTGAAGTGCGCGGAGGCGTTGTGCGCCTCGATGGCGGTGTCGTCGGCCCATGTCTCCAGGAAGGTGAGGGTAGTGGCGTCGTCGCGGGCGCGCAGCAGCTCGTAGGAGACGTTGCCGGACTCCGCGCGTGAGGCCTCCACAAGCTGACGGGCCTTGGCGGTGAACTCGTCGACGGCGTCGGGCCGGACGGGGAAGGTGGCGATGATGCGGATCATGGGGGCTCCTTTGTGCATGGGTACAGCTGCCGACAGTGCGGCTGTGTCATTACTACCGACCTCGGCACGTAACGTCTACCGACCTCGGTAGGTAACGTCTACCGACCTCGGTGAAGGGGGACTGCGGGGTGCTTCCTGGGGCACCCCGGGGTTACCCCTGCCGCTCCAGGGCGACTCCAGTTCGTCCTGGCCTACTCCAGCTCGAAGGCGCCGGTGTAGAGCTGGTAGTAGGTACCGCGCTGCTCGATGAGCTGGTCGTGGTTGCCGCGCTCGATGATGCGGCCGTGGTCCAGCACCATGATCGCGTCGGAGTTGCGCACCGTGGACAGCCGGTGGGCGATCACGAACACCGTCCGCCCCCGCATGAGGTTGTCCATGCCGGCCTGCACCAGTGCCTCGGTGCGGGTGTCGATGGAGCTGGTGGCCTCATCCAGGATCATCACCGGCGGGTCGGCGACGGCGGCGCGGGCGATCGACAGCAGCTGAGCCTGTCCCTGGGACAGGCTCGAGCTATCGCCCGAGATCACCGTCTGGTACCCCTGGGGCAGACGGCGGATGAAGCCGTCGGCGTTCGCGAGCTTCGCCGCCTCGATGCACTCCTCGTCAGTGGCGTCCAGGCGCCCGTAGCGGATGTTGTCCATGACCGTGCCGGTGAACAGGCGCACGTCCTGGAGCACCACGCCCAGCGAGCGGCGCAGGTCTGCCTTGGCGATCTTGTTGATGTTGATGCCGTCGTAGCGGATCTTGCCGTCGTCGATGTCGTAGAAGCGGTTGATCAGGTTGGTGATCGTGGTCTTCCCGGCGCCGGTGGCGCCCACGAAGGCGATCTTCTGCCCCGGCTTGGCCCACAGGGAGACGTCGTGGAGGACCTCCTTGACGCCGTCGTAGGAGAAGTCCACGTGCTTCATGACGATCTCGCCCCGCAGCCGCGTGTAGGTGACGGTGCCATCCGCCTGGTGGGGGTGGCGCCAGGCCCACACGTCGGTCTTGCGGTCGGCGGGCTGGACACCGCCGTCGGCCGTCTCGACGGCGTCGACCAGGCCCACATACCCGCCGTCCTGCTCGGGCTGCTCGTCGATGAGGGCGAAGACTCGGCCGGCGCCGGCCAGGCCCATGGCGATCAGCGCCACCTGCTGAGAGGCCTGGTTGATGGTCTGGGACAGCTGCCGCACCATCGTCAGGTAGGAGACGATGATGCCGACGGTGATGGTGCCCATGCCGGCGAAGCCGATGTTGGTGACCTGCAGCTGAATGAGCAGGCCGCCAACCAAGGCGATCAGCACGTACAGCAGGTTGCCGAGGTTGCCCATGACGGGGCCGAGGATGTTGCCGTACTGGTTGGCCTTCTCCGAGTCGGAGAACAGCTGCCGGTTCAGGACGTCGAAGTCGGCCTTGGCGGCCTCCTCGTGATTGAAGACCTGGACGACCTTCTGCCCGCCCATTATCTCCTCGATGAAGCCCTCCTCGGTGGCCAGTGACTGCTGCTGGGCGACCATGTACTGCGAGGACTTCCCGCCCAGGCTGCGGGTGGCGGCGACCATGATCGCGGCCACGACCAGCACCAGGATCGTCAGCCAGAGGCTGTAGTAGAGCATCATCGCCAGCATCGCCCCGAGCGTCAGGCCGGACTGAATGAGCGTGGGCACCGACTGGCCGATCAGCTGGCGCACGGCGTCGGTGTCATTGGTGTAGGTCGACATGATCGCGCCGTGGGCGTGGGTGTCGAAGTACTTGATCGGCAGGGACTGCATGCGGTCGAACATGTCGTCGCGCATGTGCTTGAGCGAGCCCTGCGTGACCACCGCCATGATGCGTGAGTACAGGAAGCTGGTGATCACCCCGAGGGCGTAGACCACGCCCATGGCGGTGATAATCCGCACCAGCGTGGGCATGACGGCGTCTAGGCCCGCGCTCAGGCCGGGGGTGATCACCTCGTCGACCACCCGCTGCATGAAGATGGAGGCGACCGTGGATGCCACCGAGGCGATCACGATGCTGATAGCGACGACGATCAGCTGCCACGGGTAGTAGTGGAAGACGTAGGCCAGCAGCCGACGCGCCGGGCGGTCGATGTGCGGCAGAGCGTGCGGGTCAGACTGGCCATCGGGGTGCTGTGCGGTGGCGCTGGCCTCGACGACGGCCTCCGGCTGCTCGGCGTCGGGACGCTCCTCGGGCCGGTCGGTGCGGTTGCGCGCCATGATCACGCCACCTCCTGTTCCTGACTGGTGCGATTCTGCGACTCGTAGATCTGCTGGTACTCGCCGCCCAGGGCCATCAGCTCCGCATGGGTGCCGCGCTCCAGGATGCGGCCGTCGTAGAGCACGATGATCTGATCGGCGTGCTCAACGGAGGAGAGCCGCTGGGCGATGATGATCTTGGTGGTGTCGGGGATCTCCTGGTCGAAGGCCCGGCGGATCAGGGCGTCCGTGCGGGTGTCGACGGCGGAGGTCGAGTCGTCCAGGATCAGGATCCGCGGCTTCTTCAGCAGGGCGCGGGCGATGCACAGGCGCTGCTTCTGCCCGCCGGAGACGTTGGTGCCGCCCTGTTCGATGCGGGTGTCGTAGCCGTCGGGGAACTGGCGGATGAACTCGTCGGCCTGGGCCAGCTCACAGGCGCGGACGAGCTGGGCGTCGGTGGCCTCCGGGTCGCCCCAGCGCAGATTGTCCTTGATGGTGCCGGCGAACAGGACGTTCTTCTGCAGCACGACGGCGACGGCGTCACGCAGGGACTCCAAGCCGTACTCGCGCACGTCGACGCCGCCGACGCTCACCCGTCCGGAGGTGACGTCGTACAGGCGGGAGATTAGCTGGATGAGTGTGGTCTTAGCCGAGCCAGTGCCGCCGACGATCCCCAGGGTGGAGCCCGACGGGATGGTCAGATCGATGTCGTGCAGAACGTCGGCCTGGGCATCGGCGGAGTAGCGGAAGGAGACGCCCTCGAAGCGGACCTCGCCGTCGGGAACCTCGGTGCGGCCGTCGGCGGGGGAGGTGAGGGTGGGGCGGTGCTCGATGACCTCGGCGATACGGTTGGCGGACTCCACCGACATCGACACCATCACGAAGATGAAGGCGAGCATCATCATCGAGGCCAGGATCTGCACGCCATAGGTCATCAGCGAGGAGAACTCGCCGGTGGTCAGCTCGGTACCGCCGCTGCCTACTACCACCCGGGCGCCCAGGTAGTTGACCAGCATCAGCGACACATAGATGAAGAAGACCATGATCGGGCCGTTGAGAGCCAGGATCTTCTCGGCGTAGGTGAAGTCCCTGCGCACCTGCTGGGAGGCGGCGCGGAACTTCGTCTTCTCGTGCTCCTCGGTGACGAAGGACTTCACCACCCGGATCGCGGAGACGTTCTCCTGCACGGAGTTGTTCAGGGCGTCGTACTTCTTGAAGATCCGCCTGAAGATTGGGAACACGTAGGCGGCCAGGCCGATCAGCGCGCCCCCGAGCAGCGGCAGCATGATGATGAAGATCAGCGCCAGTCGGGCGTTGATCGTGAGCGTCATGATGATGGAGAAGATGACCATCAGCGGGACGCGCACGGCAACGCGGATGATCATCTGGTAGGCGTTCTGCACATTGGTGACGTCGGTGGTCATGCGGGTGACCAGCGACGATGTCGAGAAGCGGTCGATGTCTGCGAAGGAGAACTCCTGTACCCGGTAGAACAGGTCCTGGCGCAGGTTGCGTGCCAGGCCGGCGGCCGCCGTGGCGGCGCGCACGCCGGACATGACGCCGCACACGAGCGAGATGAGTGCCATGACCACCAGAACCAGGCCGATGCGCAGGATCGGGCCCATGGAGCTGCCGGTGAGGGTGTCGATGAGCTCGGCCATCAGCAGTGGCAGGACGCACTCCAGCCCGGCCTCGCCCACCATGAACAGCGGTGCCTGCAGTGATGGCCTGCGGTACTCGCGCAGGCTGCGCAGGAGGGTACGTACGGTCTTCACAGGGGTCTTTTACCAGCTTCCCGGTAGATTAGGTAGTGGCCGATCGACGTGATCTGTGGCCAACGGGGAGAATGGCAATCCTGCTACCGGCTTGGGCATGCAAGTTCTACCGATCTTGGTGGAGAGGTGGCGACGGCGGGCTGCCGCATGAGCGCTCAGTCTCCGCGCCGCTGCAGGTAAGCGACCAGGCTGATGACGATGCCTCCCAGCAGCGCCACCGTCATCACACGTGGCACCCAGACTGCGGCCAGCACCAGCCCCAGGATCTGGATTGCCCACTCCGCCGGCGCCAGGGCCCGGCGATCGCGGCGCAGCGGAACCAGCGCCTGATTGTCCGGGTCGGCGGCCTGCAGTGAATGGTGCACAGCGACGCGACTGACGGAGGTCAGCAGGAAGACCAGACCGTAGAGCACCTGCGCGGTGCTGTTACCCGGATTCTGGGCCACCAGCGTCGTGGTGTAGGGGAAGAACGAGGCGAAGAAGAGTAGTAGCAGGCTCAGGCCCACCGTCGCGCGGGTTACCACGGCGGCCGGGTCCCACTCGTAATGCAGGCGCGCCCACAGCAGGCCCAGCCAGGCGAAGGAGACCGTATAGGCCAGCAACTCGTTACGCAGTCCCCACAGCCCCGCGAGGCTGACCGCCTCGGGCTGGGGCAGTTCCAGGATGAGGATGGTGATGATGATGGCGAGGACCGCGTCCATGAAGGCGGCGAGCCTCTCCTTGCCCATGGTTACGGGCGGCTTCTGGGGCATGCAGTTTCCTCCGTAGTCTGTTATGCCGGTTCGCCGTCTGCTACGCCACTTAGGGGTTTGCTGAATGGCTGTGGGCCGTTCAACAAAGGTCTAACCGGCGTACCCAACGGTGAAGTAGCGTAGTAGACGACTGGCGACGGGCGCGGATGGGGGGGCGGCTAAGCGGAAGTACTCGGGGCGGGCAGTCCGATGAACACCGTCCTTGGCCGCGGTCGTCCCAGTCGGCGCGGGTGGCCGGTCAGGGCGTCACCGGGTCGGCGGCATCGGGAATCCATGCCAGCAGGGCGAGTGCCAGGGCGATGTCGGTTCGGTGCCCCTCCAAACCGTCCGGAAGCATGCCGACCGCCTGGGCAATGCGGTAGTTGACCGTATTGCGGTGAACGTAGAGGCGTTCAGCAGTGACGCTAGCGTTCTCACCTGCTGCGAAATAGTGGCGCAGGGTGAAGCGCAGCCGCTCCGCGTCCGCGGTCCCGCCTGCCAGTGGGCCGAGCGTGGCTCCGAGCCAGCGCCGGGTGTGTTCCGGGCTGTGCAGCATGAAGGTCAGTGGCGCTACCTCGCTGTAATCTGCCGCTCTGGGTCCGTCCGCCGATGCGGTCACTACCTTGAACGCCGCCGTGGCCTGCTCATAGGTTCGCACAAAACCGGTGATGCCCCACTCCGGCTGCCCGAAGGCACCGACCAGGGATTCGTCCTTACGGATCTGCTCCGCCCAGTGCTGCTGGGCGGGCTGCGACTGGCAGGAGGACCACAGGGCCGCCGTGTCCTCCGCCAAGTTCACGACCAGCGTCCTTTCGGTCGGCAACGTCTCACGTAGCCGTCGCTCCAATCCGCTGATCGCCTCGTCGAAGTCATATTTGGTCCGCACCACGGCGGCAATATTCCAGGAACTCACCGGATACCCGAGCAGGCGGGAGGCCACTGCGCCGTCGGTGACCTCACCGTCCAGGACCGAACGGAGACGTGCCTGGAGGGCCGCGTCGCTGCGCTGCTGACGGCGTTGCCGCCGTTCGAAGAAGGCTCCCACCGTTTTGCGGTGCCGCGCCGCGAGCTGAGCCAGCACGACGTCGACCAGGGGCGGCAGCACCTGCGACGTCATGCCGGCGGGCAGCACCTCTACCGCCGTGGACACCACATCCCTGACGAACACCCTGCTGGCATTGAGGAACACGGACTCGACGACGTCTGCCGCGGCACCCCGGTCCGCCAAGTGCTGGACGATCTCCTCCGTCGCGGCGAGCAAGGGGTCCTGCCCGGAGGTCTCCAGCAGGAGCGTAGTGCTGAGTGACTGAAAGGAACCCTTGATTACCTCGGTGGTCAGTCTTCGCAGCTCGGCGTCGACCACCAGATCCGGCAGGTCGCGTGCAACTTGTCTAAGAGTTGCGGCGGCCTCGCAGTCTGCACGGTTGGTGAGCCTTCGTACGAACTCGTGGCGCAGCTGCTCGGGAAGTTCCAGCGGCTCCGGTGCGGCGTCGGCGGGATTCACGGACAGCACTGTGCGCGCAACGCGCGCCTTGTGCAAGTTGCACGACGGCATGGGCGAATTCTGGTCGCGGGACCATGGCTGTTACGGGATGCGGCCGGTTGACTGTTCACCGAACGCGCGGTGAGGGACGCCGTGCGTCACGGAAGGAGCAGAACATGACCGACCATAACTTCGCCGTCGTCACCTTCACGGAGTCGAGCAAGGCCTATGAGACGCTGAGCGACCTGCGCGGGGCCTCCCGTGAGGGGCGCATCGGCGTCGCCTCGGCGATCATTGCGGAGCGCGAGCCCGACGGCCGCCTGCACCTGGCGGAGGGCAGCGACGCGGTCATCGGCGCCGGAGCAAGCACCGGCGGCCTGGTGGGCATGTTCGTCGGCATTCTCGGTGGCCCGCTGGGCGTGCTGCTCGGCTGGGGCACCGGCGCGTTGGTTGGATCCATCGCTGACAGCAAGCGGCTGGGCCGCAACGAGACCATCGTCGGCGAGTTCAGCTCCCGTCTGCCCGCGGGCACGACGGCGATCCTCGCAGAGGTGAACGAGGTGACGCCGGAGGTACTGGACGGGTTGGCCGCGTCCCAAGACGGCGTCGTCCTGCGGCGTGCCGCCGTGGACGTACTTGCCGAGCTGGAGGCGGCCGAGGCTGCCGCGGAGGCGGCGGATAAGGAGGCCAGCCGCGTCATGCGCGAGCAGCGCCGTCAGGATCGCAAGGACTCCTGGGATGAGCGTGTCGCCCGCCTCAAGGGGAGGTGGTTCCAGCGTAAGAACTGACGCCTTACGCTAATGGCGGTGCTGCGTTGGGCGCGACTACTTGCATCCGACTACGAGCCGGGGTGCCCGAACACGTCCCCGCCGGCGGCCGTCCGCCAGGCGAAGGTGTGGAGGAGGGCGCTGGTGGCGGCGCGCTGGGCAGAGACCGCCGTGCCGGCGTGCCCGCCCTCGCTCTGCTCCACATATCCGGCCGCGAGCCCCAGTGCGCGCATCCGGTAGGCCATGGCGCGGGCGTGCGCCGGATGCACGCGGTCGTCGGCGGTGGAGGTGAGCAGCAGCAGCGGGGGATACTCCCGCCCCGGCACCAGGGCGTGGAAGGGGGACAGGGGCCGCATGGACTCCCATTCGTCGGGATCGTCCGGGTCCCCGAACTCGGAGCGCCACATGGCGCCGGTCAGCAGCCGCGTGTACCGCTCCAGGTCCAGCACCGGCACCTCCGCGATCGCCCCGCCGATCAGCTCGGGGTGACGGGTGAGCAGCTCACCGGCAAGCAGACCGCCTGCACTGGCCCCGTGCACTACGAGCTGTCCCGCTGTGGCCACCCCGCGGTCGATCAGGGAGCGCGCCACCGCCGCGAAGTCCTCCACCACCAGCCTCCGGCCCCGGCCGGTGCCCGCCAGGTGCCAGCTGGGACCGTACTCGCCGCCGCCACGGGTACAGGCCACCACATAGGCGCCACCCCGCTCCAGCCAGGCCTTCCCGGTCAGTGGCTGGTAGCAGGGCGTCTGGCTGGTGCCGAAGGCGCCATAGCCATACAGCAGGGTCGGGCCTGGGACCGTCCCACCTTCGCCTGCATCCGCTCCGGTGCGTGGCCGACCGATCTGGAAGTAGGGCACGCGCGTGCCGTCCGCGCTGACCGCAACGTGCTGGCTGACCCGCACTCCGCGGGCGTCGAAGCGGGCAGGCGCCTGCCGCAGCACCGACATGCCGGTCACCTCGCCCGCCTCGGTCAGGCGGGCGAGCGTGAGCGTGGGCGGGGTGGTCCACCCCGAGGCGGAGATGAACAGGTAGTCGGTGTCCCGCTGCCGTACCGCCTGCGCGCTCACCTCCAGCAGGGGGCGGCCCGGCCGCAGCTCGGTGGGGTCCGGGGCCGCGGCTACCTCGGCTTCACTCGGGCGGTAGGCGGCGCCCGTCAGGTCGATCCAGTGGTGGTGCCATCCGCCCCGGCTGACGGCGTGATCGCCCGCCTCCGGCTCACGCTGCGACGGCGGCGTGCACACCTCCAGCCGACCGGCGACGTCGTCCAGCACCGTGAGCACCAGGTGGTGGCGGGTCCAGGTGGCGGCGGACAGGAAGGACGAGGACGTGGGGGCGAACAGCACCTCCAGCCCGTCGCGCTCCCCGCGCAGCCACTGATCCAGTGGAGCGCCCAGCAGCACGCCCGCCTCGTAGCGTTCCCCCGACACCTCCCAGGGTTCACGCAGCTGGATCGTCAGCCACTGCGCCCCCACGCCGACGGAGGCCGACGGTGGCGCCTCGACCCGGATCGCGCCCGCGGGCACGCCCTCGCCGTCGGCCACAAGCGCCCGCCGCGCCTCCGCCTCGCCGACGGGCACGACGGCGTCGTCGGGCAGCCACCACACGCGGGTGTCACCCATGCCGTCCATGCTCATGAGCCAGGTGCGGCCCCAAGCATCGCAGCTGGCCCGGGTGACGATCGCATCCGCGGCGCCGGTGATCAGCACCTCGGCGTCCCGGGGCGCCTGCCCGCGGCGCAGGCGACGCGCCTGGCGCGGCAGTCCGGCCGGCGACAGCGACCCGGCACCGAAGTCGTCCGAAAGCAGGCAGGTGTCGCCGTCGGCGCCCCACGTCAGCGTGCCCTTGGACAGGGGCTTGCGGAAGCCGCCCTCGGCCGTCCCCAGAAAGCGCCGCTCCTCCAGGTCGAACTCCTGGGTGGTGGTGGCGTCCGTCCCGCCGTCGGACAGGCTCACCAGGGCGCGGCGCCCGGCCAGCGGGCCGGTGTCAAGCACCTGCGCCCCCGCCCAGGCCAGGTCGTGGCCGCGCCGACGGCGCTCAGCATCCAGGTCGAGCAGCACCTCCCACTCGGTGGCGGAGGCGTCGTCGGGGCGCGGCGGGCGGGAGGGGGCCCCGGCCGCGTATGACGCCCAGGTGGTGCGCCGCCACACTCCGCGGGGGTGCTCCGGGGAGGTCCAGAAGTTGTAGACCATGCCGGCGGCCTCGGTGACTGCGGGAATGCGGTCCGGGGAGTCGAGTATCTCCTGAAGGTCCTGGGTCAGGCGCAGGTAGTCGACGTCGTCAGTGAAGGCGGCGACCGTCTCATCCGTCCGTGCCGCCGCCCAGGCCAGGGCCTGCTCGCCGGTTGGCTCGTCCAACCAGCCGGGCACCGGTGACAGTTCGCGCGCCTCGGTGGGGTCCGGCGGCGCGGAGTCGTCTGCACGGGGCGGGGCGTCGGTGCGATCCACCGGCCCATTGCAGCACATCCCGGGCTGGTGGCGTAGCCTGCCCGCTGCCCGGGCGAGCGCTGCTGGCGACCGCTGCCATATGTACGCGGCGAGCGGGACGCCGTCTGAAGCTGATGGAAGGGGAGCGGGACACCCCGCCGACGCCGATCCCCCACTTGCTCGGCCTTGTCAGGCGAGCGCGCGGGCGGGCACAATAGGGGGGAGCCACCCGGCAGCAACCCGGATGACTCCCCGACGTAAGCGGCTCAGCCGAACCACTTACTGAGGGCATCCGTCAGGACACCTACGGCCCGGACCAGGCGAGCGATGTCGTTAATTATCTCGCTCACCTGCCGGGCCGTAATCCTGTCCTTCCGGACTTTGGCGTGTCGGCCTTTCGGTTTGGACACGGCCCTCACCTCCTCCCCAACCTCCTTCTTCCCCGGCTGTCAGGACAGTGGTGTCCCGGGAGAAGGGGCCGGAGAAGGCGGGCTCAGTGTAACTGCGGGCACAGACGCATATCGGTGCGGGCGTCCTAATGGGCCGTTCAGGCGTCGTCGAGATCTCGCAGCGAACCGCGCATGTGGCACGCTGGGGCCATGCGCAAGGAAGCCTTCCCGCGGGCCGACTGGCCCCGCGTCGTGGTCACGACCGACCCCGAGCTGGATGACCTGAACTCCATGATCCGCCTGCTCACCCACGCCGCCGAGATCGACCTGTGTGGGCTGGTGTACGCGGGCAGCAAGTTCCACTACGCCGGCGACCCCGCCCGCGGCATCGCCTCCCACCGCTGGCCCGCCCCCGGTGACAGGCTCCACATCGACGAGGCCATCGACGCCTACGCCCAAGTGGAGGACACCCTGCGCGTGCACGACCCCCGCTTCCCCACCGCCGCCCACCTGCGCTCCCTGGTGCGCATGGGCAACATCACCGCCGAAGGGGAGATGGACGAAGACACCCCCGGCTCAACGCTCATCGCCGATCTGCTGCGGGACATCGCGCTGACCCCGGACGCCGCCACCGGCGAGGGCGGCGCGCTGCTGGACGCCGCCCGCCCCCTGTTCATCCAGGCCTGGGGCGGCATCTCCACCTTCGCCCGCGCCCTACGCACCCTGGAAGAGGAACTCGGAGGCCGGGAGGACTGGCCGACGCTGAAGCAGCGGGTGCTGGACCGGGTGGTGCTGTCCTCCTTCGGGGAGCAGGACTCCACCCTGAGTGAATACATCCGGCCGCGCTGGCCCGGCCTGGAGCACCGCGAGGTCGCCACCCGCGCCTGGGGATACACCACCCGGGACGTGCTGCTCCCCGCGGACCTCGAGCTCGTTGGCCCGCAGTGGACGCGCGAGAACGTCAGCGCCCGCGGGCCCCTGGGGGCCGCCTACCGGGTGTGGGGCGACGGGCGGCGCATGGCCGCCGACTTCGACCCCGAGGACTACTTCGGCGAGACGGGCAAGACCGAGGCGCAGCTGCGCGCGGAGGGCTACCGGGTGTGGTGCCCGGTGCAGGAGGCGGGGTCCTTCATCTCCGAGGGCGACACCTCCAACTTCACCCTGCTGATCCCCAGCGGCCTGCACTCCTGGGAGGACGCCACCTTCGGCGGCTGGGGCGGCCGCCAGGTCCCCCACCCGCAGCTGCCCGACACGCTCACCTCCGACATGCGCTTCGACCTGCCCGGCCTGCCCCAGCCCGACTACCCCCAACAGGTGGTCGACCACGCCGCCGACGGCTCCGCCCCGCCCGAGTACCACATGACCCGCTGGTGGCGGGCCCTGCAGAACGAGTTCGCCGCCCGCCTGACCTGGTCGGTGACGCCACGCTACGAGGACGCCAACCACCCGCCGGCCGTCGTCGTCGAGCACCCCGACGGCGGCAGTGGGCTGGTGCGCCGCGTGCGCCCCGGCGAGGTGGTCACCCTGACCGCCACCGCCACCGACCCCGACGGCGACCACGTGCTGCTGCGCTGGTGGGCCTACCCGGAGGCCGGGCCGAATCCCTGCCCGACGCCGCCGCGCATCCAGGACGACGGCGCCGGCACCGCCGTCGTCACCGTCCCCGCCCAGGCGCGCCCCGGCCAGGCGATCCACCTGATCGTCGAGGGCACCGACACCGGCACCCCGCCGCTGACCCGCTACCAGCGCGTGGTGCTGGAGGTCGCGGACGCAGGCTAAGCCAGGAGTCAGGCGCCGGGCTCGAGCGAGGCGGCATTCTCGGCGGCGATGCGACCCAGCCAGGCCAGGGAGGGCTTGGGCGTGCGGGCGAAGTCGCGCTCGCGGTCCACGGCGATCAGCCCGAAAGTCGGCTCCCAGCGGCCCCACTCATAGTTGTCCAGCAGTGACCAGTGGCAGTAGCCGCGTACATCCGCGCCGTCGGCCACGGCCGCGATCAGGCCGCGCAGCGCCTCGGTGGTGTAGGCGATGCGGCGGGCGTCATCGGAGGTGGCGATGCCGTTCTCGGTGACCAGCAGGGGCTTGCCGTAGCGCTCCCAGTAGCGGCGCAGGTTGATGCCCAGCGCGTCGGGACGGTAGGCCCAGCCGGTCAGCGTGTTCTCGGGCGAGTCGGGGTGCGGGACGGGGCCGGAGGCGTCCACCGGCTGGGAGGTGTATGCCTGCACGCCGATGAAGTCGTCCTCGCCGGTGGCGTCCAGGTAGACGCCCTCCCACTGGTGGAAGACCCGCTCGAACGCCTCATCATTACCGGGGGTGGGGGTGAAGGCCTGGGCGGCGATCGCCCAGCCGACCTGCGCCTGCGGCACGGTCTGGCGCAGCACGGCACGGGCGGCGGCGTGCATGGCGATCAGCTTGGGCGCCAGCTCGAGCGACGGGGCGGGCAGGGCGGCCATCCGCTCGGTGGGCGCGGCCGCCTCGACGTCGTCGGCCCCATGTTCGGCGTTACCAGCCGCCACGCCCCCGGCCGGAGCGCGCTCCGTCCCGGGGTTCTCGCCGATCACGGCGGTCAGGCCGCTCATCAGGTTCAGGATGTTGGGCTCGTTGATGGTGATGATCCAGCGCACGTCGTGCAGGATCTCGGAGACGTAGCGTACGTAGGCGGCGAAGCGGTCGGCGGCGTCGGCGCGCTGGATGCCGCCGCCGAGCGTGAACCACAGCGGGCAGGTGAAGTGGTGCAGGGTGATGATCGGCTCCAGGCCGTACTCATGGCAGGCGTCAATCATGTCCCGGTAGTGCAGCAGGGCGGCGCGGGAGAAGTCGCCGTCGGCCGGCTCGATGCGAGCCCACTCGATGGAGAAGCGGTAAGCCTTCAATCCGCCCGCGGCGGCCAGGCGGATGTCCTCGCGGTAGCGGTGGAAGGAGTCGCAGGCGGAGCCGGACTTCTCCGGCAGCAAACCGGCGGGGGAGTGCTCCACGGCCCAGAAGTCTGAGGCGATGTTGTCGCCCTCCACCTGATGGGCGGCGGTGGAGGCGCCCCAGATGAAGTCGTCGCGCAGGATGGTCATGGCTGGTCCTTTTGCTGAGGTGAATGGCGCAGTGGTCAGTGTCCAACGGGAGCGGACCGCATTGCGCCGCTTCGACCGAATTCGGCACGTTACTTCTACCGACCTCGGCACGTAACTTCTACCGACCTCGGTGAGGGGGAGCGGCGGGGTGAGCCGTCAGATCGACGGTGGTGACGACGACGGCGCTGGGGTGGTCGGCGTCGTGCAGCACCCGCATGGCCACCGGGGCGCCGTCGGCCGGGTCGGCCACGCTGTAGCGCGGCCAGTTGGAGCCGGCCAGGTCCAGGCGCAGGCGGTGTCCGGCCGGCAGGTGCACGCCGGTGGCCCACATGTCCACCTTCGCCTCCACGGGCTCACCCGGCGTGAGCGGGTCACGCCTACCCGTTCCGGCGCGGGCGCTGAGCCGCAGCACGCCGTCGGTCAGCAGGGTGGAGGTGCCGTCCGGGGCCACGTCGGTCAGGGCGGCGTGCAGGTGGGCGTCCACGGCGTCGGCCGCCACCCAGGCCTCAAGGCGCACCGGCCCGAGGATCGTCACCGGCTCGGTCAGCGGCGCACTGGTGAACGCCGCGACGTCCCCGCGCGCCTCGACGTCGCGCTGGTCGTGCGGGCCGGCGTTCTCCGGCGGCCCCATTAGCATCTGGCCGCCCGCGGTGGGCACCGGATCCGCGGGGTCATGCACCCAGGCGGTGAAGCCCGGAGCAGCCTCATGGGCGGACCGTTCCCGCGGCGAGACCGCATCGGCCGCAGTGCTCGTGACACCGTCGGACTGTGCGGCGGGTTCAATCCGCCCCTCTCCTGGGGCGTCCAGTATTCCGCCCGCGCCCAGGTGCCAAGCCTGTTCGACGGCGTCGGGGGCGGGCCAGGCGGGCAGGTCGATCCACCGGTCCGCGCCCATGATGTAAACGCGTACCGGGTCGCGGGGCAGCCGCGCCGCCGCCTGCGCGTCCCCGAGCACCGCCTTCCAGAAGTCCAGGCTCAACTCGCCCAGGCCGACGTCGTCGATGCCGCCGCCGGGGAAGTCGCGCCCGGCCAGGTGCCCGTCGAAGGTCAGGTGAGTCCAGGGTCCGACCACCAGGCGTACGTCGCCGGGGCGGCCCCGCGCCGCCGCACCGGAGGCCATGGCCGTGAAATTGCGCAGGGTGCCGCCCTGGAACAGGTCGTACCAGCCGGACACGTGCAGCGTCGGCACGTCCAAGTCGGCCAGGGCATCGGTCGGGTAGGCGACGGACTCCCAGTAGGCGTCGTGCAGCGGATGGTTCACCCAGTCCACCACGTGCCCGCCGGCCCGGTGCGCGGCCGCCAGATCGCGTGCCGCCTGTGCAACGCCGACCCGCTCCAGGTAGCGGGTGAATGCGTCCACGGGTTCGGGCAGCGCCTCCTGCGGGGCGTCCGCGCGACCGTCGCGCCACAGCCCGGTGCGTACCTGCTGGCGCGCCCACTCATAGGACGGGCCCTCCAGCAGCACACCGCCGCGCATGGCCAGGTCATCGTCATAGGTGGAGGGAGACACCCAGGCGGTCATGCCCGCCAGGTTCTCGGTGCTCGCCAGGGCGGCGGTGAACTGGGTGGTGGTCAGGTAGGAGTTGCCGAAGGTGATCACCCTCCCGTCGCACCAGGGCAGCGCGGCCAGCGCCGCGCGCGTCGCGGTACCGTCGGCGGCCTCATCGAAGTAGAAGCGGAAGTCGCCGTCGGAGATGTCCGTGCCGCGACAGGCCTGGGCGACCACCGCGAAGCCCGCGGCGACGGCCCGATCCAGGCTCACGCCCGCCTGCATGCCCAGGACGCCCGCCATGAGCCCGGGCGTGGCCGGGTCCGCGCCTGTGACTTCGGCAACCATAGGGCGCCAGGCGCCGAAGTAGGGGCAGCGGGTCAGCAGCGCCGGGTGGGCGGCGGCGTCGGCGGGACGCACGACGTCGGCGCGCAGCACGGTCCCGTCCGGCATCGGGACCTCTAGCACCTCGTGGATGGCGCGGGAGGCGGGTCCGTCCGCAGCGGGCAGCTTCAGGGTGGTGCGGACGGAGTCCGGGATGGCGGTGGCCCGGGTGTTTTCAGGGCTGTCGGTCATGGGCACTACTCCTGTCCGCGGTCGGTTGTCGGCTACTCCGGTGAGGTCGGCGTGGCAGCGGCATCGGCTCGCACGCCGGCCCACTGGCTCTGCCTCAGGCCACCAGGTGGTGGCGGCCGTGGGGCAGCTCGAGGGGCTCTTCGTCCTCGTGGCCGGGCAGGGTTATGCGAGCCCGGGCCCCGACGGGGACAACGACGTCGACCTCCAGCCGCCCCTGCCCGGTCGCTGCCGCCTGTGAGGTGATCTCGTGTCCGTCCTCGTCCACCAGCCGCCAGGAGGATGCGGCCCAGCCGTAGGGGGTGCGGTGCACGGACTCGGCGTGGGTCAGGCCCCCGCCCGGGGCCGGGGCCACCTCGATCACTCGGTAGCCGGGCGCCGCGGGAGCCATGCCCGCGACGCTGCGCTGCAGCCAGGCCGCCACCGCGCCCAGGGCATAGTGGTTGAAACTGGTCATGTCGCCGGGGTTGATGCTTCCGTCGGGCAGCATGGAGTCCCAGCGCTCCCAGGTGGTGGTGGCGCCCATGGTGACCGTGTACAGCCAGCTCGGGCACGTCGTCGTCAGCAGCAGCCGGTAGGCGGCGTCGGCATGACCGGTGGCGCTAAGCGCGCCGGTGAGCACGGGCGTGCCCGCGAAGCCGGTGGACACGTGCCCGCCGGAGGCCTCCACCAGCTCCGCCAGGCGGTTGCCGGCCACCTTGCGGTTGCCTTCCGATCCGGTCAGGTCGAAGGTGATCGCCAGGGCGTAGGCGGTCTGGGTGTCTGAGGTCATGCGCCCAGCGCCGTCGGTGAAGCGGGCGCGGAAGCCCTCCCCGATCGCCTCCGCCAGGGCGGCGTAGTGCGTGGCGTCCTCCTCATTGCCGAGCACCTGCGCCCAGCGTGCCACGATCCGGGCCGACTGGGCGAAGAAGGCCGTGGCCACCAGGTGTGGCTCGGTCATCGCCTGCATGGGGTTGTCCGGCGGGGCGGAGGGGTCGAGCCAGTCGCCCAGCTGCATGCCGGAGTCCCACACGTGGTCATCCGCGGCCAGGGAGTCCACCAGGTCCACCCACGCCTTGGCGGAGTCGTACTGCTGCGCCAGCAGGTCCCGGTCGCCGGTGGCCCGGAACAGCTCCCACGGCACCACGGTGGCGGCGTCGCCCCACACGGCCGCCGGCCGCGGCGGCGTCCACAGGCCGCCCGGAATCACGGGCACGTACCAGGGCACGGTGCCATGCGCCTGCTGCTCGATGGCCAGGTCCGCCAGCCAGGAGGACAGCAGCCCGGTGCAGCCGTAGTGGAAGGCGGCGGTGGGGGCGAAGGCCTGGATATCGCCGGTCCAGCCCAGACGCTCGTCGCGCTGCGGGCAGTCGGTGGGCAGGGCGACGAAGTTGTCCCGCATGGACCAGCGCGAGTTCTCATGCAGGCGGTTCACTCTGGCGTCCGAGCATTCGAAGGCGCCCAGCCGCTCCATTGAGGTGTGCACGACGACGGCGGTGATCGCCCCGGCCTCGATGTCCCGCTTGGCCGCCGCCGCCCCGCCGGGCCAGCCCGAGACGTCGGCGTAGCGGAAGCCGTGGATGGTGAAGGCCGGCTCCCACTCCTCCACGCCGTCGCCGGCCAGGGTGTAGCGGTCGGTGGCGGTGGCGCCGCGCAGTGGGCGCGTGCCCAACTGGCCGTGCTCGAGCACCTCGGCGTGCCGCAAGGTGATGGTGGTGCCGGCCGGGCCGGCCACGCGAATGCGCAGGCGGCCGGAAATGTTCTGGCCGAAGTCGATCAGCGCCCGCTCCGGGGAGGTCTCGATCTCAGCCTCCCCGATGCGCATCGCCCGCCGCTCCTGCACGGTGACCGCCACCGGGAGCAGGGTCTCCTGCGCGCGCACCGGGGCATCGACCGGCATGATCAGCCGCTCGGCGTCGGAGTCGCCCACCGCTACCAGTGACCAGGCGTCGTCGTCGAAGCCGGGGGCGGACCAGCCGGGAGTGGTCAGGCGGGCATCGACTGTCTCGCCGTCGTACAGGCCGGTGAACAGGATCTCGCCCGCGCCGGCCCGCCACTCGGGGCCGGTGGCGACGGTGCTGCGGCTGCCGTCGGCGTGGGTGAGCTCGACCTGGATGATGGCGGCGACGTCGTCGCCATACAGGTTGCGGTAGCCGCCGTCGAAGCCGATGTGTCCGCGGTACCAGCCGTCTGCCAGCTGCGCGCCGAGCGCATGAGTGCCGACGCCGTCGCCGGCGGGGGAGGCGTCCAGCAGCTGGCCGGTGACGTCGTAGGTGCGTGCGACCAGCCGCTGCCCGTACACAGTCCAACCGGGTACCAGCTCGTCGGCGCCGACACGGCCGCCATCGAGCTCGGCGCGAATGAGCCCGTGGGCGCTGACATAGGCGCGGGCGGAAACCACCGGGCGGTCGACCCTGAACTCGTGGCGTACACGCGGCGGGCGGCGGTCGCTATCGGGGTTCTCCGGCCAGGCGGGGCCCACCGGCAGGGCCTGCCAGTCGGCGGCATCCAGCAGGCCGGCCTCGTAGACGGCGGGCTCTGACCATCCGGTGGTGGCGGGCACCGCAGTGGCCGGGGTGGTGGCGGAGGCGGCGACGGCGACCGAGCCGGTCACGCGTACCCGCACCACTACCCGCTCGCGAGAGGCCAGCGCGGCGGCGGGCCAGTCGGCCAGGACGCCGTCGGCGGTGGCCAGCGGGAGTGTTTGCGGGCTGCCGAGTGGGTTGCCGGCGGGATCGGTGCGGGTGAGCTCCACCTCGGCGTCGGTGGCGGACCAGCCTGCCGGGGCGGTGGGGATTTCCCAGGACAGGCGGGGGGTGGGGGAGGCTCCGCCCAGGACGTCACCAGGCAGGTACTGCTCGAACTTGAGGTGGGTGGGGGCGGTCAGCTCGCCGACGGGGTCGGGCAGGGCGGCGGCGGTGATCGCAGCCTCGGGGGTGGAGGGGTGGGCAGCGGGGAGGGCGCCGTCGGGTTGGGACAACGAGACTTCGGGTAGTGGGGCATTTGGTGAGGCCGAAGTATCGTGCTGCTGCGGCGCGGGGGACGTCTGCGATGTCTGCACTAACACGATGTGGCTCCGTCTGCGGTGACGAGGGGCGGGCGTTGAAACGACTCAAAGAATAATTGCCGGGGTGGGCGCAGTCAACGGGGACGGCGAGCCGTCCTCGGCCGCCACCACCGACTTCCCGAGTACGTCCTCGGCGGGTCGAAGACTTCCTCGGCGGCTCGGGTACGACCGCGTGAGCCCCAGGACGACCTCCGCGCTCACCTGAAGACAACCTCGGCGCGGCGAGTACGTCCTCATCGGCCCGAATACGACCTCGGCGCGGCGAAAACGTCCTCATCAGCCCGAAACCCTCCACGATGTGGAGGGTTTGGGGAGTACGAGGTCGTATTCGGCTGGTGTGGGGTGGTCGAGTGCGACCTCGTGAGCCCGAATACGTCCTCATCGGCCCGAATACGACCCTGTGTGCTTGCTCGACTACGTCCTCATGAGCCCCAAAACGACCTCGGCGTGGCGAATACGTCCTCGTGCGCCCGAGTACGTCCTCGGGCGGGCAAACATGTCATCGCCCGGCCGAGAACGACCTTTTTACCCGCGCGGGTGCTCGCCGCGATTGATACTCGACCCGCGCTACTCCCACAGCCCGGGAACGCGGCGGGCACGCAGCGTCACGCTCGGCGGCATGCGCTCCATGATTCTCGCGGTCAGCCGCTCCTCGTCGTTGAGGTCCGCGTACGTCACCCGTATGAATGACCATCCCATGGCGCCGATGGCGTCCTGCCGGAGCTTCTCCTCCCAGAGGTCGTCATTCAAGCTGTACTTGCTGCGGCCGTCGAACTCGATCGCCAACCGCAGGTCCGGCCAGGCGAAATCGAGGAAGCGGTGGCCGTCGGCGTCGAGCATGATTTCGTGCTGCAACTCCGGCCCGGGCAACCCGAGCGCCACGACCAGACGCCGCGTCAGGCTCTCGCCTGGCGACTCCGAGAATGGGCTCGCCATGGCAGCGACGGCGCGAGCGCGCACCGCTCCCCGCCGTGGGCCTTCCGCCCCAACCGCCGCCAGCAGCTGGGGACGAACGCGCTCCCACTTTGCCTTCGCCTGCTGCGGGCTGAATCGGTCGGGTTGGCACAGCGCACGCATGGCCGAATCGACGATTGTGATCGACTCTCGCGCAGGCAGGTCGAAGGCGCAGTCGACCGCTGTTCTAAGCAGAGTCGTAACCGGAAGCCCGTTCACCACCTCCACATGTTCGTCCTGCAGTCGGGAACGGCGGCGCCGCAGGCCGACGACGCGACCCGCTCCGGAAAGGTGCGGGAGGTTCCCGTCCGTGAAGGCGACCGGAGCCAAGGGAAGCCGGGTGCGCTTGGGATTCGTGGGCACTGCGATGCGAATATCGGTCTCGCCATGGCGCAGCCACAGTCCGTGCACGAGTGCCGCCGCCTCGTGGGTGAGTACTACTGCGGATCTGGCCGAGTGCACGGCGGCCACACACCGGGCCAGGCCGACCTCGCGCTGCTGCGCCCACACCGCCCGCCCGGGAGTCGGAAGCAAGGCGACGCCGGGAGCGATCTGCACACGGGTGTCACCGGCACGGGACCTGCTGGGGCGCCCGGCATAAGTGAACTCAATCGTGGGCAGCGGGGGTGGCGCGGGGATGGTGTCCATGAACTGATGCTCGGACAGTTGCGGCTTTCGCGCACGCGGAGACCGCCGACTCTCCACAGGTGTTGGGCGAGCCCTGCGACGAGGATGAATTGTGGACTCCGGCGGCGCGTATTGCGGACTGATGACCCGCAGCCCTCCACGACGCCGTCGGCCGCGGACGGGGAAGAACTACCTGCCAGCCTATTTCAGCACCGCACAGCCCTTTCGGGCCGCGGTTACGGTGCCGGAGCGCCGTTTAGCGGCGAGCGGGAGTCGTCGGCACGTGGAACATGACGATCGAGCAGGCGGCCGCTGGGGTGAACGGCAGGGCCTACGTGCCGCTTCCGAGCCGCCCCTGGATGGCGGTGCGGGTGCGCTGCGACTGAATCGGCGGGTGTTCTTGCGCCAGCAGCAGCCGGGCTGAGCCAGGTAGATCCGCGTTTTGTTGGTATTGCGCGGAATTGTCAGTTGGGCTGGAGTTGGGTGATAGTGCTCCAGTGCGCAACGGGCACCTCGGCGCACACAGGAGGCAACCCACGGCCGCTAACGGTTTCGGTAGAACCGCGGAATCGTGTGGACTGTAGGAATGGGCCTTGCGGAGACGTGCACAGCCGTACAGCCGTCAACCGGGCTCATCCTGCCCGAGCCTGACGTGTCTACAGCGGTTGGTAAATGAAGCGCTCCATGGCTGCCGTGCCGCTTACTGCGCGCACGCCCACAACCCGGCCGGTGAAACCGCCGACGACCTCGGTGGACAGGTAGCGGCCGTCCAGCCGGCCCAGTTCGACGTCCCTGGCGCCGACGCGCACACCCAACACGAGCTCATCGGGTACCTGCTGGCCGAAGAATCCCATCTCCGGCGGCTGGGCGCTCACCCATAGTCTCACCGCCCGCCCCTGCGGCGCCTCCAAGTGCTCCGCCGCCGACTCTCCAAGAGTCTGCTCAAACGGCGCCGCGGTCGCGACGGCCACGGCACGGTCCCCGTCCCAGCGCACGGCGGCCCGGTGACCGGGGTCCAGGTACACGCACAGCTCGACGACGGCGCCCGACTCCACAGCCAGTTCCACCTCAGTCCGCCAGGCGGAGTCGCGGCAACGGACGGCCAGAAGCGGGCGCGGCGCGGCGTCGTCGCCGGGCGCAGTGATCGTCAGTCTCCCGGCCGCGTCGCGCGCCAGTGCGGCACGGGCGAGCCCGCCCGGGGAGACCCACCGGTCGGGCAGATCCCAGGGAGCGTCGGCGTCGGCCACCGGACCCGGCCGACCGCGCAGCTCATCGGTGAAGGCGTGCGTGGAGGCGGCGTCGCGCGCGGCGATCGCCTCCGCGTAGCGGTCCTCGATGACGGTCGGCCAGTCCCCCTCCCAGTCTGCGCCGACCAGGAAGGTCTCCCGGCCGTTGACGTGGTAGCCGGGGAAGGGCTCCAGCTGGCGAATGCCCAGGTGCACCATGGCGAAGCGGGCCCCGTCCCATCCGTCGGCGTCGAGTGGGACGAGGTCGGCGTGCCCGGTGGCCTGCACCGGGTGGTCGGTGGAGCGGTGGGTGAGGATCGGGTTGCCGGGGTGCTCCTCCCACGGGCCGGTCAGCTCGCGGGCGCGCGCCATGGTCACGCAGTGCCCGATGCCGGTGCCGCCCTCGGCCAGCAGCAGGTACCACCAACCGCGGCGGCGGTACAGGTGCGGCCCCTCCGCGTCGCGCATGCCCGTGCCCTGCCACAACTCGACCGGCTCGCCCAGGCGTCGGCCGGTGTCCGGGTCGATCGGCACCGAGCGCAGCGTGGATACCGCGGTGCCGGTCTCGAAGGACACTCCGCGCCAGCTCAGGTGGCAGACGCCCTCCTCGTCCCAGCACAGGTCCGGGTCGATGCCCGGGGTGTCGGGCACTTCCACCGGGTCGGACCAGCCGGCGGCGGGATCTGTGGTGCGCACGATGCGCTGGCTCAGCGGGTCCTGCCCCATATTGGTGACGATCACGTAGAAGACGCCGTCGTGGTGGCGGATGGTGGGGGCGAAGGTGCCCTGGGAGCCGGCGTCGCCTCCCGGCAGCGGCAGGGCGGAGGGGCGGGCGTAGGCGTGACCGACCTGCTCCCAGTGCACCAGGTCGGGGGAGCGGTGCACGGGCACGCCCGGCAGGTACTCGAAGCTGGAGTTGACCAGCCAGAAAGCTCCGTCCACGCGGCAGATGGACGGATCCGGGTAGTAGCCCGGCAGAATCGGGCGGGCGGACCGGGTGGGCACGGTGTCCTCCTTTGACGCGGCGTTCTACTTCGGGCGCTGGGGGCGGTGGTCCGAGAGGACACGGGGCGCCTCGGACCACCGCCATATCTACCGGTCTCGGTGTGTAACTAATGCCGGTCTCGGTGTGTTACAAGTGCCGGTCTCGGCGGGAAGTGGGGGTTAGCCGCGCTGGGCGGTGGGGACCTGGGGTGCGTTCGGCGCCACTTCGGCGATGACGGCGTCGAGCGCGGCCTTTACCGCCTCCATGCCGGGAATGAAGCCGTACATGGTGGCCGCTCCGGGCACGACCCGCGCCGTCGAGTCGAGCTCGTGGGTGAGGAAGCCGGTTAGCGTGGCGGCCGGGTCGTCCATGTAGGCGCCGTGCTTGCCGCGCACCGCCTCCACCACGCGCTCCCAGGCCGCATCATCGTCCATCAGGTCCCGTACCGTCCGGATCTCTCCGTTGCCGTCGCGCAGCTGCGCGGGCAACGCCACCGTGCGCTCATGCAGCCCGTGGCCGAGCGCCTCCGGCGCCACACCGGGCAGCACCAGCTCGGCACTCGCCCCCACCGGCACCTGTACGCTCACGTGCAGCGTGTCGCCGTCGATCCCCCAGGCGGTGCGGGCGGTGCCCAGCGGCAGCCGCCGCACCACGCTCGCCGAGGTGAAGCCGTGGCCCACCTGCGGGGCCACCCGCAGCGCGCGCCCGCCGGCGTCGACCACGTCCAGGCCGGCCAGGTCCGTAATCAGCCACTGGGTTACGGCACCCAGGGCGTAGTGGTTGAAGCTGGTCATCTCCCCGGGGTTGATCTCCCCATTGGGCAGCATGGAGTCCCAGCGCTCCCAGATGGTGGTGGCGCCCATAGTCACCGGGTACAGCCAGCTGGGGCACTCCCGCTCCAGGATGAGCCGGGCCGCCGTGGCCGCCTGGCCGCCCTTGACCAGCGCCGTCGGCACCAGCGGGGTGCCGACGAAGCCGGTGGAGATCCGGAAGGACCGCAGCCGCACCAGGTCCGCCAGGCGCTGCCCCGCCCCGGTCACGCGTCGCGGCGTGTCCAGCAGATCCCAGGCCAGTGCCTGGGCGTAGACGGTGGCGCAGTCGGACAGGATCAGCCCGTCGGCGGTGACGTAGGCGTCCAGGTACGCTTCCCGCACGCTCGCGGCCAGTGCCTCGTAGTGGGCGGCGCGCTCGGCGTTGCCGAGGATCGCCCAGGCGCGAGCGGTGATGTCCGCGCTGCGGGCGAAGTAGGCGGTGGCCACCACATCCGGGTCGGCCTTGGCCGCGCCCGGGTTGTCCGGCGGGGCGTCCGGGTCCAGCCAGTCGCCGAACTGGAAGCCGCCCCGCCACAGGTGCGAGTCCCCGGCCACGGCGGCGACGCCGTCGACGAAGCAGCTCATCGCCTCCACGCTGGCGGCCAGCACCGCCGGGTTCCCGGTGGCCTCATATACCGCCCAGGGCACCAGGGTGATGGCGTCGCCCCAGGCACACGTGAGCTTGTTGCCCTCCAGCACATCGGGGGAAACCACCGGCAGGGCGCCGTCCGGGGTCTGGGCGGCGGCCAGGTCCCTCGTCCAGGAGTTCAGGAAGGCGGCGGCGTCGTACAGACTCAGGGCGGTGGGGGCGAAGGCGCCGATGTCCCCGGTCCAGCCCAGGCGCTCGTCGCGCTGCGGGCAGTCGGTGGGGACGGTGATGAAGTTGTCGATGGCGGACCAGCGGGTGTTCTCCACCAGCTTGTTCACGAGCGGCTGGGAGCTGGTGAACCAGGCGGACCGATCCATGCCTGCGGAGACCACGCGCGCCGTGAGGGAGGCGAGCAGCGCGTCGTCGTCGCCGGGGAAGCCCTCGACCTCCACATAGCGGAAGCCGTGCTGGGTCAGAGTGGGGGCGAAGACCTCGGGCCGCTCGGGGGTGCCGGTCCCGGCCAGGGTGACGCGGTCGGTGCACTCCGCATTGCGCAGCGGGCGCGTGCCCAGCTCGCCGTGCTCCAGCACCTCGGCGTGGCGCAGGGTGATCACGTCCCCCGCCTGGCCGCCGGGCACCGTCAGGCGCACGTGCCCGGTGAGGTTCTGCCCCAGGTCCACCACGCGCCTGCCCGACGGCGTGGTGATCACCTCCACGGGCCGCAGCTCGCCGATGACGGTGGGCAGGGGCAGCGTGGTCGGCTCCAGGGCGGCATCGGGCAGGTCCAGGACGGTGACCGGGGACTCGGCCTCCGCCTCGCCCAGCGCGGGCAGGCGCAGGTCGGTGGACTGGCCGTTGTACAAGTCGTTGGCGGTGATGCTGGAGGGACGCCAGGTCCAGCCGCCGTCCGTGCCGACGACGGTGGTGCCCGCGCCGTCGCTCAGCTCGACCTGGGCCAGCAGCCACAGGTCCTCCCCGTATACGGCCTCGCGCATGTTCCAGGTGAGGTGGCCGCGGTACCAGCCGTTGCCCAGGACGACGGCGAGTTCGTGCTCACCGGGGGTCAGGACGGTGGTGACGTCGTGCGTCTGCACCAGGATGCGTCGGGAGTACTCGGTCCAGCCCGGGGCGAGCTCGTCGGTGCCTACCTTGACGCCGTCTATGAAGGCCTCGTAGGTGCCGCCGGCGGTCAGGTGCAGGCGGGCGGCGGTGGTGCCGGCGGGGACGGTGATGCGGCGCACCATCACCGGTGCCGGATCGGTGCGTCGGTTGCCGGGGGCGGTGATGGGGCGGGCGGTCCAGTCGTCGCGTTCCAGCAGCCCGGTCTCGACGACGGCGGGCGCCGACCAGGGGGACCAGACTCCGTCCTCCCCGGCCACGCGCACCCGCCAGGCGGCGCTCTCACGTGCTTTCAGCGGCGGGGCGGGCCAGGGGACGAACAGGGAGTCCGGGCCATCCAGGGCGAGCACCTCGGGGGCTCCGGGCAGGGCGCCGACGGGGCCGCGGACCACCTCGATCTCGGCGTGGGCCTGGGCCCAGCCGGCGGGGGCGGACGGCACTTCCCAAGACAGCGCCGGGGTGGGGCCGGTGCCGCCGAGGACGGGTCGGTCGGGGCGGTGGTGGTCCACGCGCAGGCCGACCGGAGCGGTAAGAGCGCCGACCGGATCGGTGACCTCCGGCGCGGGGACGGTGAGAAGGTCGGCGTTGGGGGAGATGGAGCCGGCAGGACTGTCGGCCGCGGTCCGCTTGATGTCCGTGCCAGTGGAGTCGGCTGAGCGCCCCGGGGACGTGGGGCTGTCACCTGCGGGGAATGCGGCGCTGCCGCCTGCGCCCCCGGCGGGGGAGGCGGATTGATTTGAACGGTGTGCGGGCATGAGGCTCTCCGGGTCTTCGTTGAACCGTTTCACGGATTGGGGTGAGCGTATGCGGGCTGCGGGGATTCGTCAACCGTAGCGCATGTGCGGTCGAGCGCCTCCGGCCTTGGGCGGCGGTGCTTGTGTCCTCCCGCGTACTGCACGACCCTGGGCGACGTTAAACGACCTTGGTGCCTGTTCCACGACCCCGGGGTGGTCGTGGAACAGGCACCAAGGTCGTGGAGTATCACCAAGGTCGTGGAATGGGGGTGCAAGAGACGGCTTTCAGTCCCATGCCGGACAACGTCAAGCCCGATCTGGCCTGGTTGGGCGCAGCACCACTTGCTGCCGCGTGCTGCTCAGGTGTGAGTCGCTCCGTGTGTGGCCGCTCGGTGCGGGGAGGATCCACGCCGTTGGCGCCAGGATCGCGGAAACTCGGGCGGGGCGGTGGCTCCGGCTACCGGGTGGCTAGGCCTTGCGCAGGCGCTCGGCGAAGTCTCGCACCACGGCCGCCATGTCCACGCTGCGGTCCAGCAGCCACTCCGCCTGCACGCCCTCAATGAGCGCCACAAGCTGCGTGGCGGCCAGATCCAGGTCCACGTCTTCGCGCAGTCGCCCCGCCTCGTGCTCGCCCTCCAGGTCTGCGCGGACCGCCGCCCGGAAGCGACGTGTGAGGCCAACGATGTAGTCGTGTGCGGGGTGCTCGGGATTGACCGCCTCGGCGCGCATGACGGCGTCGAGCTGGATGAGGCCCGGAATGGTGGCGTTGTGCTCCATGACCAGCGGGAGGGCCTCCAGCAGGCCGTGCTCGGTGAACAGCCCCGCGCGCCACTCGGACTCGGTCTCCTCGCGTCGTTTAAGAACCGCCTCAAGCAGCTTCTCCTTGCTGCCGAAGTGGTGGCGCAGCAGGGTATGGCTGACCCCTACGGCGTCGGCGATCTGCCGCAGGGAGAGGTTGTTGTAGCCCTGCTCGGCGAAGACCTCCATGGCGGCGTCGGCGATGGCGGCGCGGCGTCGCTCCCCGTTGGCGTAGCGCGTGCGCCCGTCGGGCGGGGCGACGGCGTCTGAGTCGGACACGGTCAACCTCATCTCCGGGCAAGTCGCGGTTCTTGGGCGCGCGGGCCCGGCGGGTGGAGCCGGGCCCGCCGCAAGCCTAGACGATCGACTTTTCGGGGGAGCGGTGGGCGTGGCGCAGCTGTCTGCGGGGGCGCGGTGGTCGCGACCGGCTGTGAGCCGCGCAGAAAATCTAGCCCGCATTGGAAGTGATCTAGATCTTGACCAAAGTGGTGCATGTTGGGTTAAGGTGTTGCCCGCAAGGCGCCGCGGGCTCCGCGAGCGCGCCGTCGCCGGCACTGCCGCCGGCCGCACATCAAGGACGATCGATGACTACCCCGCCCAGCACCAGGCGTGAAGACGCCGATGCTCCCCACGCCCCCTCCGCCGCAGACGGCGCCTACTCACAGCAGGTGGCCGTGAACGCCTACCCCGCCGGCGCCGCCGCCATGAGCCCAGAGGATGAGGAGGCGGCGCGCATAACCGCCAAGTTCGGCAACCCGCGCAAGACCATATGGCTGGTGCTAGTCGCGGCCATCGGCGGATACATCATGATGATGGGCATGGGCACGGCTCTGCAGCTGCGCCTGAGTGTCATCGACGAGGGACTGGCCACGCTGGTCTACTCGCGAGCCACGTCCCTGTCCGCCCTGCTCATGCTCGCCGTGGTCCCGATCGTGGGGGCGCTGAGTGACCGGACTCTTTCGCGGTTCGGACGCCGGCGCCCCTGGATTGTCGGCGGCTACCTCGTCGCCTTCGCGTGCTTCCTCGTCATCGGATACTCGACGAGTTCCATCGTCATCATCGGCGCCTACATCGTCGGCATCGCCTCCGCCCAGGCCGGATTCAACGCCTATTCCGTCATTCCCGTCGAAGGTGTTCCCGCCAACATGCGTGGACGCATCATGGGCTTCATGGGCCTGTGTGGCGCACTCGCGATGAGTGCGGGATCCTACATCGCCGGCGCCCTCGTCGACATCTCCACCATCCTGCTTATGACAGTGCCCCCGAGCCTCGCGATCATCAGTGCCCTGCCGCTCCTGCTCCTCTACAAGGACCCGCAGCACAGCCGCGAGGAGATCCCGCAGGGCGGCACCCTGGACATGTTCGCCCACATGTTCGTCAACCCGGTCAAGTACCCGAACTTCGGCATCGTCTGGCTCGCACGCTTCCTCGCCGGCGCGGGCATGGCGGCCTTCCTCGGCTTCTTCGTCCTTTACCTCATCATCGGCCTGCATATGAGCCCCGCGGAGGCGGGTGCCCAGGCGGGGCACCTGTCCCTCATGAGTGCCCCCGTTTCCATCGTTGTCTTCATCGGCTCCGGCTGGATCTCCGACAAGCTCGGCATGCTCAAGCCCCTCGTCGCCCTCGCCGCCATCATCATGGCGGTCGGCCTGGTCGTCGCCGCCACCTCCACCACCATCGCCGGATTCACCGTCGCCTGGATGATCTTCGCCGTCGGCCAGCCCATGTACCTTACGGTGGACCTCGCCCTGTGCGCCAAGGTCCTGCCAAACGAGGCTGACGCAGGCAAGGACATGGCCGTCTTCGGCCTCGCACTCAACCTCGGAAACGTGCTTGTGCCGGCCGTTGCCCCGACGCTGCTCGGTCCCGCGTCAAACAACTACCCGTTGTTGTGGGGCACGGCTGCTGCGCTCGTCTTCGCAGGCGCCCTGCTCATGCCGTTCGTCAGGGGCGTCAAGTAAGCGGGCCGACGGGCGGCGGTCGGTGTCCTTTGCTCCCAGCCGCCGCCCGTCGGCGGAGGCCGATTGGTCGTGTGCGGACCCGCCGCACGGCCTCCATACTCGATCTCAGCTTTCCCCACCACCGACAATCAACAACATGACGGAGATAATCACCTCATGACTTCCCCTGCATACTCGCCGGCACCCGCCGCCGGCTCCTCTGCTGCAACCCGCACCACCCCCTTCCCGGAGGGATTCCTCTGGGGCACCGCCACCGCCTCCCACCAGGTGGAGGGCGGCAACACCAACAACGACGTCTGGCTGTACGAGCACGTGCCGAACACCATGTACGCCGAGTCCTCCGGTGATGCCTGCGACCACTACACGCGCTACCGGGAGGACATCGCCCTGCTCGCCTCCCTGGGACTGAACTCCTACCGCTTCTCCCTGGAGTGGAGCCGCATCGAGCCGGCCGAGGGGGAGTTCTCCGCCGTAGCCATCGCGCACTACCGCGACATGCTGCGCGCCTGCCGCGAGCACGGGCTGACCCCGATCGTCACATACCACCACTTCACCTCCCCGCAGTGGCTCATCGCCCGCGGCGGCTGGGAGGACGCCGACACCCCCGCCCTGTTCGCCCGCTACTGCCGCCGCGTCACCGAGGAACTCGGCGACCTGTTCGACGTCGCCTGCACCATGAACGAACCCAACCTTGCCATCCTGCTGGGGGAGATGGGCATGTGCGAGCGAGATCCGGCCCAGCGGCTCGGCAACCCCACCTGGGAGGGGGCCGCCCGCGCCCTGGGGACGACGGCGGACAAGGTCGCCGGCTTCCAGCTGTCTGCCACGCCGCAGGCCTACGAGATCAAGTGCGCCGCCCACAAGGCGGCGGTTGAGGCCATCAAGGCCGTCAAGCCCGAGATGCAGGTCGGCTGGACCCTGGCCAACTCCGACTTCCACGCGGCTCCCGGCGGCGAGGAGCGAGTGGCGCGCATGAACGAGGAGAACAACCTGCGCTACCTGCGCGTGAGCGAGGGTGACGACTTCGTCGGGCTGCAGACCTACAACCGCACGGTGCTCGGCCCCAATGGCCCGGTCCCGCCCGCCGAGGGCGCAGTGCTCAACCAGGGCGGGGAGGAGATCTGGCCCTGGGCGATCGGCGCCGTCGTCCGCCAGGCCTGGGACGCGGTCCAGATGCCGATCTACGTCACCGAGAATGGGCTGAACACGGAGGACGACACCCAGCGGGTGGACTTCCTGCGCACCGCCATCGGTGAGGTCGGCGCCGCGATCGCCGACGGCGTGGACGTACGCGGCTACATGTGCTGGTCGGCCATGGACAACTTCGAGTGGATATTCGGCTACGGCCCCAAGTTCGGCATCATCGCCGTCGACCGGGACACGCAGGCGCGCACCCCCAAGCCCAGTGCCCATGTGCTCGGGGAGATCGCCCTGTCCAACGGGGCGGCGCTGGTCTGGAGCTGAGGCGAGCGGATCTGAGGTGAGCGGGCCCGGCCGTGTGCCCGGCGGTCGGGCCCGCTCACCATCCGCGCCGAGGCCGGTAGATATAACCGCCGAGGTCGGTAGTAGTTACGCATCGAGGTCGGTCGTTATGGCGGCTGCGCTCGTCCGCGGATTGCGTGGTCTTAGAGGAAGTAGCAGGGTCGCCAGGCAGCAAGAAGGGCGAGGACCTCGTCGTCCTCGCCCCGTGTATTCCGTGGCCTACGGCCGTCGCGGGAGCGCCCGCGGGGTGATCCGCCTCAGGCGGTCACCGGTTGCAGTCGCTTTCAGCGCTGCTCGTTCTCGGCGGCAATCGCGCGCTCGAGCTCGCGCTCACGGGCGGCAGCGGCACGGACGGCCAGATCGATGTCGAAGAACATGTTCGGTTCCTTTCGGTTGAGTTCTCCCGGCCGGTTCTCCGACCGGGGTCGGCTGGCTGTTCCTGCCGACGCCCATAAATGTACCGATCGGTCGGCGCCCGATCCAGCCCTGAGAGTGTGCAGTCTGTCATGCTTTCAGTAACGACATGAAACTGGTTGCAGCCGGTGTGCGTGGTGCCTCCGCGGCGGTTACGCGACCAGCACCGTGCGCCCACTGGCCAGCTCGCGAACGTTGCCGTCGGGCGTCGCCAGCTCACCGGTGACCCCGGCCGGCAGGGTGATCTCGTAACGCACCGGCGTCCCCGCGGCGGGTGAGTCCGCCCCGGCGGCCCCGAGCGCCTCGCCGTCGGCGCGCTCCCAGGCGACCTCCACCCTGCCGAAGGGCGTGTCCCGGTGCGCACGCGCCCAGGACACCGGCCCGTCGGTCAGCGGCGCCACCCGCACGCGCCGGTAGCCGGGCTCGGCGGGGGCGATCCCGCCCAGGCGGCGGAACAGCCAGTCGTCCACGCAGCCGAAGGCGTAGTGGTTGAAGCTCATCGCCCCCACGGTGCCGTCCGGGGCGACGGCGTCCCAAGACTCCCAGATCGTAGTGGCCCCCTCGGCCACCTCATACAGCCAGGACGGCACCGTGTCCTGCATGAGCACCGCCCAGGCCACGTCGGCGTTCCCGGACTCGACCAGCACGTCGAGCAGGAACGGCACCGACAGGAAGCCGGTGTCCAGGTGGTCGCCCGCCTGGTGCACGAGCCGCACCAGCCGATCCGCCACGGCCCGACGCCGCGCGCCGCCGTCCGGATCATCGGCCGCGACGATGCCGAAGGCGAGCGCGAGCACGTACATGCCCTGCAGGTCCGGGGTCATGGCGCCATCGGCACCGATGTACTCCGCGGCCACCGCCGCCCGCACCGCCTCCCAGCGCTCCCGATAGGCGGCGGCGTCGCCCGCATACCCGAGCACCCGCGCCACCTCGGCCAGCGTGCGCAGTGCCTCGGCGTGGAAGGCGGCGCCGACGAACTCGCTGGTCAGGTGCGGCGCCGTCATGATCGCGTCCGGTGCCCCACTGGCCAGGGTGGAGGGCGCCAGCCAGTCGCCGAAGTGCATGCGCGAGTTCCACAGCAGTCGCTGCCGGGCGGCGGTGGCGTCGTCGAGCGCATCCCAGCCGGCGGTGCGGTCCGTGTCCTCCCAGTCAGAGCCGCGCAGGCGGGGTGGCAGCTCGGTGGCGGCCTGGCGGGACTGCAGCTGAACCCAGGCCTGCATGGCCGGGTAGTTGGCCCGCAGGGCGTCGACGTCGCCGTAGCGCTCCCACAGGGCCAGCGGCACGCGGATGACCGCGTCGCCCCAGCCGGCGGCGGCGGTGATGCCGCCGATGCCGGGCTGCCCCTCCATGGCCGCCTGGCGGGGTGCGAAGGGGGAGATGATGACCACGCGGCCGTCGTCGAGCTGGTCGGCACGGACGTTACGCAGCCAGCGGGCCAGGAAGGTGTGCACCTGGGCGTTGTTGGTGGCCGCCGGGGCGAAGACCTGGATGTCGCCGGTCCAGCCGACGCGCTCCCGCTGGGGGCAGTCGGTGGGGATGGACAGGAAGTTGGCGCGCTGGGACCACACCGTGTTGGCGTGCAGCCGGGTCAGGCGCTCGTCGGAGCAGGCGAAGTCGCCCGCCGGCTCCAGGTCCGAGCCGACGACGACGGCGACCGCATCCCTTGTGCGCAGCTCGCCGGGGTAGCCGGTCACCCGGGCGTAGCGGAAGCCGTGGAAGGTGAAGGTCGGCTCGTAGACCTCGGGGGCCTGCGGCGTGCCCGTGCCGGCCAGGATCCAGACGTCGCGCTGGTCCTTGTTCGGCCCCTGCACGTTGGAGAAGAAGTTTCCGTCGGCGGCCAGGTGCTCGGAGTGCTCCAGGGTGATCTCGGTGCCGGCCGGGCCGACGGCGCGCAGCCGCACGCGCCCGGCGATCACCTGCCCGAAGTCCAGCACCGTCTCCCCGGCCGGGGTGGTGATCACCCGGGCGGCGGGCAGCTCTGCCAGGCGCCGCACCGGTTCACCGCGGAAGGGCTCCAGGGCGGTGGCCGGGTCCAGCTCGGAGGTCGGGACGATGCGCACTGGGTCCCAGGGCGAGTCGTCGAAGCCGGGGCAGTCCCAACCGGCGATGGCGGCCGCGAGTCGGTCGTCGCGCCATTCGCCGACCATGATGTCGCTGTAGCGCAGCGGCCCGGAGGTGGTGCCGCGGGCGGTGCCGTCCGGCCCCCAGGTCTGGTGGGCGCCGTCGGCGCGGGTGACCGACAGCTGCCACCAGCCGCGCAGCAGGGTGCCGTACTGGCCGGACTCCCCGGTGATGGTGGCTCGGCCGGCGAACCAGCCGTCGCCGAGGCGCAGGCCCAACGTATGGGGCCGGGGTGCCCCGGCGGGGTCGACGAGGGCCGCGGTGACGTCGTGGACCTCGAACTCGGTGTAGGTGTGGTAGCTGGTCCAGCCCGGTGCCAGCACCGTGTCGCCCACCGGGATGCCGTCGATACTCGCCTCGATCACGCCCTGAGCGCTCAAGTACAGGCGGGCACGGGTGATGGGGGCGTCCTCGGCGTCGGCGCGGGGCAGGTCCTGGCGGATGAGCTTGACCGGGTGCAGCCGCTCGCCGGCGGGTTGGGGGTCGCGCGGGGCGAACAAGGTGGCGAAGGAGGCCTCCGGTTCCAGTTCCACCGGCGTCTGGGCGGGTTCCACCCAGTCGGCGACGGCGTCGTCCCCTTCCAGCAGGGAGGTGGAGAAGGATGCCTCGGCCCATGGTGAGGGCGCGGCGTCGGGGGCGGAATCGGTCCAGATGCGCACCCGCCAGGTGTAGTCAGCATCTGAGGCCAGGGGCTCGCCGTCGTAGGGCAGCCAGGGCGAGGCGGGCGGGTCGGGGACCTGAACGCGGCCGGTGGCCGGGTCGAGGCGGCGCACTTCGACTTCGTAGGCGGTCGCGGGTGCCTCGCCGGGTACCTGCCAGGACAGTACCGGCCGCGGCACCGCCACTCCGAGCGGGGCGTGCTGGTGGTCGACGGTCAGGTTGACGGGGGCGGCGGGCATGGAACTCCTTTGTTCGGCAGTGGCGTGTCAAGGCGGAGTGTTGCGAGGCCTGCGGCAACGGAGAGTGCCACTGTGGCCGACTGTGCGCCGGCTCAGTCCTCGTAGAAATGCATATCCGCCCAAATGTTCATCAGTTCCCGGCGGTCGAGGCGCTCGGTGCGGGTGATTCGATCGTATATGCGCACCGGCGAGTCGGCGCCTTCGAAACGGGGCCAATCACTGTTGGGCTCCCCGGTCTTGATGAAGGACACCCAATCGCCGTGAATGGTTTGCGTCATTCTCGTGAACAGATTGGCCGACTCCCCCCGCAGCATCATACGTGAGAAGTGGTGGTCGGGTTTTTCAAACACGAAAGGGAGCTCGAATGCGTGGGAGGCGCCCATCCCCGTCTCGTAGCCGGCAGCGGTTATCAACTCATAGCGGTACATCCAAACGTCATTGGTGTGCCTCTTTTGCGCCGAGGCCGTTCTGATCGCGGGCATCTCGAAGGCGTAGTCGGTAGCGAACCTGATGAAGGGTTCGGTGTCGAATCCGCGCGCATCTCCGATGGCGGGGGTCGCGGATGCGGCGGTCCGGAACGCCTCGCGGGCACGTTGGGACTGCTTGTGGTAGTACCAGGCGATCGGCGGGAGGCGATCCGCGCAGTCGTTCTTCTCCAGCATTTGCGCAATCATGCTCCAGCTGTTGGGGAAACCGGTGTTCTCCGGATGGACGAACATGGTGCCCTCGTGCATATTGGTGCCGATCATCAACGGGATGCCGTCGGCCGAGCCCTGCGCGATGGCCTCAAGGGGGCGCAGCGGCATGAGGTCGTCCTGAACCGGTCCGGGCAGGAACATCCCGGGATTCTTGTACTGGTGTCTGGCGGTTACGTACTCGTGTCCGTTCAGGAACAGGCGCGGGTCCTCGGTGTGCAGTCGGTGCAGGTCAGCGGTGCTCCAATGCATGCCCTCCAGGAAAAGGTCGATGTTCTCCCTCGCCGTCCGGTGCGTCATCACGCAGTTCGGCAAACCGCTCTCGACGATCGCCCGGGTGAAGGTGCCTCTGGCGCCGGGGCACGCCAGCATGTTGATGACGGAGGAGCCGCCGGCCGATTCTCCGCCGATGGTGATTCGGTCCGGATCTCCCCCGAACGCCTCCACATTCTCTCGGATCCAGTTCAGGGCCAGAATCTGATCCGACAGTCCGCAGTTGGAGTCTGTGTCATCGCATCCCGGATATGTGGTGAAATCGTAGAAACCAAGTACGTTCGTGCGATAGTTAAATGAGAAGAACAAAATGCCGTCGCGGACGAAGGCCTCGCCCCGATACATCTCGTCGGATGAGCTCCCCGTGTTGTAGCCGCCTCCGTATATCCAGACGAAGACCGGGAGACGGTCTCCGCTTAGGGGGCGCTGCACGTTGACCGTCAGACAGTCCTCCCGTCCCACCACGGCGCCGTTGTTGTACTGCACCGGGCAGGCTCCGTAGTCTCTCGCGTCCAGGACGCCGTCCCAGGGGGTGACCGGCACCGCGCGCTTCAGACGCAGCGGGCCGACCGGAGGCTGCGCGTAGGGGATGCCGAGGTAGTCGACTCGGTCTCCCCTACGCGTGCCGCGTACGGTGCCGGAGGTAGTGTGTACAAGATGCTCTGCCATGTCCTGACTCCTGGTTGTGTGGTGCGGCCGCCCGTCGGGTCGATGCGCATGCGCCGTGGATCGTTGAGGATGTTCGCGGGATCGGCGGCGAGCCGTCTCCTCGGCTACGCGGCCGGGGCGTCCGCCGCGTTCCTGGATTTGAGTGCCGCTAGATCGCGCTCGAGCCGGAAGAAGAAGGCCAGCATGAGGAACACGATCAGGAACAGCCCGAACGGGATCCAGTTGTAGATGAGTTCGACGGCGGTGGTCACCGTGGCGGGCTGGCGCACACCCTCCAGATCCAGGGCGCCATCGAATCCCGACGCCGACAGCACCCACCCGAAGACCGCCGTGCCAAGCCCCATGCCGATCTTCTGGGCCGCGGACATGCCCGCATTGCCCATGCCCACGGCGTCGATGCCGGTCCGGAGCCTGCCGTACGTCAGGGTGTCGGCGACGATGCCCATCGCCATACCGCCGGCCATTCCCATACCGGCACCCTTGAGGATATTGTATACGATCATTGCGGGAACGTTGAAGGCGAACAGGCCGAAGCCCAAATAGCCTGCCATGGAGACCGCAATTCCGGCGATGTAGACCTTCTCCTTGCCGAACCGCGCCATGAGGAACGGGGTGGCGAACATGATGGCGAACTGCGCAATGGTGCCTGAGTTCGACAGCCAGCCGTACTGGGTCATATCATAGAAGACATACAGGCAGTAGTAGATGCCTCCCACCGCGTTGAAGATGATGGCAAAGAATATCGCCAGCATGGCGATGGACATCATCACCCAGTACCTGTTGGTGAGCAGCGCCTTGACCGTGGTCCAAAACCCCGCGCCGTCGGTGGACGCCGTGGGCTCGGGCTGGGCGCCGCCGCCTTCGTGCACGCGCTCCTTTGTGGTGAATACGCAGATGAGCGCGAACAGGACCATGGCCGCGCAGAAGCACAGCATGGTCAGGGTGTAGGCCTGCTGGGTGTTGGGATTGGCGGCGTCGGATGAGAACCTCGCCAGCATGGTCACAAATACCGCGTTGACAATGACATTGCCGAGCGTTTGGAAGATCTGTTGGATGTTTCCCAGCAGACCCCGCTCGTAGGAGTTGCGCGTCATCAGCGAGATCATCGAGTAGAACGGAACGAGCATCGAGGTCAGAAAGACGGCATTGACCGCGTTGTACATGACGAACACGTACACGTATTTCACGGCGCCGGGCCAGTTGGGCGGCACCAGGAAGAGCAGCATGACCGCCACGGCGAATGGTATGCAGACTCGCAGCAGCCAACTGCGTGCCTTGCCCATCTTCGACTTCGTGCGGTCGACGAGCCGTCCGACGATGATGTCCGAGACGCCGTCGAACAGCTTCGAGACGGCGATAATGGTGGAAATGACGGCTGCGTCGAGCAGCGCCACGTTTGTGAAGTATACGGTTAGGAATGAGCCGATTATTCCATTGATGGCGTTGATCCCCAGCTGGCCGGAGCCGTATCCTACGCGCTCGACCCAGCTGAGCCGGGCGTCGGGATCATCGTGAGGTGTTGCGAGTGATGTCGCCATAGAGGTGTTCTCCTTTGAACTGGTTGCAGGCAGGGGGTGCGCGGGCATGGCGTCGGTAGGTGCGTCGCGCATCAAGTGGGGCTGATGGGCGCGGCGACACGCGCGGGCGCGCACGCGGTGGAGGAATCATCCATTGATTCGTTCCAATCTTAGGATTGACACGAGGTTACACGAGTAACCACAAGGTTCACGATAGAGTGTCTGCCGCGCGGGTGCAAGTGTGGCGTCTCGAACAGGGTGCCCAGGGCCGTCGGTGGACTCCAAAGCTGCGCGACGCCCCACGCGCCGGCGAGGTTTCCCGCAAACAGATGGAGGCATGGATGGCCCGGGTGCTCAGCAGCGATGTGGCGCGGCGTGCCGGCGTCTCTCGCGCCACCGTCAGCTACGTCCTCAACCGCCGCCCCGACAAGACGATCTCCGAGCAGACACGACGTCGCGTCATCGAGGCGGCGCGGGAGCTCGGCTACATCCCATCGGCTGCGGGCGCCGCGCTGGGCTCGGGACGGTCCCAGGTGGTGCTGTTGCGCGACTCGGGACACATACCGTCGCAGGGGCAAGAGGTGCTTCCGCTGGGATCCCTGGCCGGGCTACTGCGCGACGCCCTGGCCCGCGAGGTTCACTCCTGGGGCATGACCCTCGTCTCCTGCGGTTCGGATACGCCTATCGCCGATGTGCTCAAACACGTGGATCCCGCACTCGTCATAGCCCCGGGGGGCCTGGACGAGGACGAGGCGGATGTGGTCGCCGCGGTGGGCGCGTCCGTGGTGGACCGCGACGAGCGGGGCGGTCCGCTTTCAGATCTCGTGCTTGGCCGATTGCCGGTCCTGCAGGTGCAGTACCTGGCTGAACACGGCCTGCGCGCCCCCGCCTATCTGACCACGCGCATGCCCGGGCTCGAGCCTCTGGTCGCCTCTCGCAGGCGGGCCGTTTTGACCGCCTGCGGGCAGGAGGGGCTTCCCGTCCCGCGCGAGTACGCCGTCGGCCCTCTGGACGAGGATGCGGTTGCCGAGTTCACGGGGGTTCTGCACGACTGGTCACAAGCCGGAGTTGACGCCGTGGTCTGCTTCAACGATCTGCATGCGGGTCTGGCACTTGCCGCCGCCAGGGGCGCCGGGCTGCGCGTGCCCGGCGAACTGGCGGTGATCGGGGCGGACGATGAGGTGCTGGGCAGGTTCCTCGATCCGCCGCTGACCACGGTGGCTCCCGATATGGTGGCCTTCGCGCAGTACCTGGCGGCTCGGGCGCGGGCAGTGCTCGATGGGACAGAAGTACCCGCTGTCCCCACCACGCTGGCACGGGTGATCGAGCGTGCCACTGTGCCCGCACCCCGATTTCCCGGCCCCCAGACGTGTCGAGACCGGCACTAACGACGTGTCGAGACCGGCACTAACGACGGGGCCAAGGCCGGTTACGCGCGCCTCCCGACCTGCGGGGCGACGGGCGACTTTCAGCTCCGGGCGAGCAGGCGCACCGGGCCGAGTAGGCCGTAGCTGCGCACCGGCACGTCGTGCGTGGCCTCAGCCTTGCCGCTGAGGGCGGCGGAGATGTCCGGGATGGTCTCGTAGTAGCCGCGGGCGCGCAGCCGGTTGGACAGCGATGAGGACACGCGCACGACGACGTCGTTGCCGCCCGGGTGCAGCAGGCCGGTCACGTCCACGCGGGGCGCCGAGGTGTCGAAACCGATCGGTGCGCCGCCGTTGATGCTCACCGATCCCAGGCCGCCACACACGTCGCCCAGGTCGAGGACCAGGCGTCCCGCGGGCACCGCCGCGAGGGTGAACGTGGTGCGGTACTCGCCCACACCGGACACCTCCGGGCCCACTCCGTCCAGGTCCTTCCACGGCTCCAGTGCGCTGGCGCCTGCCCGCAGCCGGGTGGTGACGGTGGTGGGGAGTACCTCGCGGGTCACGTAGCCCAGGCCGCGGTCCTCCTCGATCAGTTCATCGGGGCCGGCGTCCCAGGAGTCCACCGTGATCTCCCAGTCGGGCAGTTCGACGACGATTGCGGGCGCAGTTCCGGACTCGCCCAGGGAGTACCCGGCGGAGCGGTCAAGGGTGATGATGGCGGCCTCGCCGGGGCGCAGGCGGACCGGGACGACGGTGACATCGGAGCGATCCGGCCCGATCGGCTCGGCGTGGGCATCGCCCAGCTCGTGGAACCGGCCGCTCCACTGGTCCAGCCAATAGGCCGTGCCGGCGCCGGGCAGGTGCAAGGCCACCTCGGTGTCCTGCCCGGTCTCATACAGGAAGTGGTAGACGTACACGTGGGTCAGGTCCCCGTCGATGCGCTCGTAGGCGAGTACGTTCTGGTTCGGGACGCCGAACTCGTGGTAGCCGACGAGCCCGAGGCTCCGCAGCGCCTCGACAGTATGGGCGGGGTCGTCGATCTTGGCCACGCTCGGCAGCGCCTTGAGGGCGGTCATGGTCGTGGCCAGTTCCTCGTCTCGCCCGTCGCGCCCGGGCGTGCGGGCGGCCGCGGCCGCATAGTGGAAGTACTCGCCGGTCTCCAGCCGCTTCAGCTCGCTAGCCCCGTTGACGATCAATACCCGCAGGCCCGCGCGCGCCCAGTCGAGCAGCCGGGCGGCGACGTCGGCGTCGAGCGCCTCCTGGTACACCACCAGGGCCTGGTAACCGGGCCCGTCCGGCTGGACGACGCCGTCGGCGAAGGTCATGTCCTCACGCAGCAGCAGTGAGCCGTCGAAGAACTCGTATCCCCAGCCGGCGTCCTGCATGCCCAGGTCCCGCCACCAGTGATTCTGGCGGTTGCGCATCCACATGGTCCCGTAGGCGACCTCATCGGGTATGCGCGTGTCCCCGTCGTAGAACATCATGCCGGAGGAGTTGTCGGTGAAGTGGTCGGTGCGCAGGATGCCGACGTCGATGCGGGGGCGGCCCCGACGCAGCACCTGCTGCATGCGCCCGACGGCCCGATTCCACAGCGGATAGAACTCCGCGGCGGGCTGGCGCGTGTCGAAGCGCTCGGAGAACATGGGCAGCATGCCCTCGTGACCGGGCCACTCGGTGGTCCCCGCGGCACCCGCCGGGCTGGACCAGCCGTGCAGGACGGTCTTGGTGATGCCGGCCGCCAGCTGCGTGTTGATGATCTGGTCGTAGAAGCGGTGGGGCAGCATGTGGTTGCGGGTGGTGGCTCCGGTCTCGGAGGAGTACTGCTTGCCCAGCAGGTGGGCGGGTCCCGCCATGAGCCGGTAGGCGTCGATCTGCGCGCCGAACTCCAGGGACTCGGTCTCGATGCCGTCGACGGCCGCGCCCGGGCGGGTCAGCTCGAAGGGCAGCCCGTAGGAGATCTCCGCGCGCAGCGAGATGCCGTACTCGTGCAGGAACTGCGCGAAGGGCTGGAGCATGTGCTCGATGTACAGGTCGGTGAGTGTGGCCACGTAGTCGTGGCGGACCTTGGTCACCTCGACGCCGTGGGCGGCGTCGGGCTCGAAGCGATAGCGGGTGGACACGGCCATCAGTGGTGCCGACCGGGTGAGCAGCGGCAACCAGGGGGTGATGTCGTAGCCGCGGCGGGTGCGGAACTCCTCGGCCACGCAGCGGCCCCAGAACATGCCGCCTTCGCCCCAGGTGTTCAGCTCGAGGGAGTCCATGTACATCTGTGCGCGCGGGTTGCGGGCGATGTCTGCCTTCAGGGCGTCGGTGAGGACGACGTCGCGCCAGTAGTCGATCACGGCGTCGACGCCGTCGCGATCCAGGTAGTTGACCGTGTAGTTGACGCTCGCTGACGGGCTCGCGGTCTGCCCGGTCCCGTGCATCCAGAACACGAACAGCCGCCAGTCACGTGAGTCCGGCGGAGTCCAGTCCAGTGCCTCGGCACCCTCATGTCCGCTCACGTGGGCGGTCAGGTCGGTGAGGGTGTCGACGTCGAGGATCGGCGCGGGCTGCTGGGCGGCGGGGGAGGCGGCTCCGGTCGGGCCGACGGTGCCGGGTGCGGCGTCGTCGGACGCGTCGACGTGATCCGGGACGACGACGCCGGCCACGGCCGCGACGAAGTGCTGCCGCTTCGGGGCCACCCGGGATCCCGGCAGCCCGCCGGCGCCGTGATCGGCGTCGAGATCGATGCGCGGCAAAGGGCCCGAGCGGGCGCCGCGGACGGATTCATGGGCGACGTTGAGCTCCTGGGCGGCCGCGGGATCGTCCGGAGTGATGGTGGGCAGATTCGCGTTGGACCAGTTGGTGCCGGAGGTGAAGGAGAAGGACATGCCACGGGCGGTGGTCTCGGCGACGATCATGTGCGAGTCGTGGGTCCACTCCTCGCTGCCCCAGCCGTAGCGGGTCTCGTCGATGTTCTCCTCGGGCATGGCCAGGAACTCCATGCCGCCGAAGCCGAGGCGATGGGCCGCGGCGATCTCGCGGCGGATGGTGGCGTCGGTGTGCAGCCCCTCCGCCAGCCACCAGCGCAGTTCCGGCCGGTACTCGATCGGCGGCTCGGCGATGGCGGCCCGCAGCGCGTCCAGCGTGGGTGACAGAGTGGGCCCTGCGGCGGGGACCGTGTTGCGCGCATCCTCGCCGGTGAAGGGCGCCCTGGCGGGTTCGGTCATGGGATTCTCCTTTGAAGTCCTCTTAGAAAAGTGTCCGAATTCGGCACGAACGCGCCTACGCCGCTGAAACGCTATGTGCAGGCCGTTGGAATCATGCGATTTCTGCCCCGGCGTCGTGGGCACTCGATGCCGTTCATGCCGAATTCAGACAATCTGGGCACCGCGTCGTAACTTCGACCGGTCTCGGTGTGTTACTTGTGCCGGTCTCGGGGAAGAGGCGGGTCAGAACAGGTCGGTGTCGACGTTGAAGGCCTCGACGACGGCGTGCAGCTCGGCGTCGGTCACGCCCTCGCCGAGGCCCCCGGCCATGATGTTCCGGACCTCGTACATCGCACCGGTCTCGGCGTACTCGACCTTGTCGACGGCGGCCAGGGGGGCGACGTCGGAGCGGACCATGATGCCGTGCTTGGACCACAGCACGATCACGTGGTCGCGCAGGGCGCGCACGTTGTTCTCCATGAGGGTGGCCGATCCGGGCACCATGAAGTCGAGCACCTCGATGCCCTGGGGGAGCTGGACGATCGTCTCGGGCTCCCAGCGCAGGATGCGGCGGTTGAAGTCCGCCGTGTTGCGGATGTCCTTGATGTGGCTGAGCTGGACCAGGTAGGGCGGCTGGGCGTGGATGACGGCCTGGAAGTCCACGCCGCGCTGCGCCACCTGGTCGTTGTGGACCGCCAGGTGGGAGTTGAACTCGCTGGTGGGGCGCACGTAGGCGCGGTCGGGGTGGGTGTACCAGGTGCCGGTTACGCCCCCCTCGTCCACGACGAAGGCGGAGACATTCGCCTCCGGGGACTCGGCGACGTCGCGCAGGCGGCAGCCCGAGCCGGTCACCAGGACGGTGCGGCCGGCCAGCGCGGGGGCGGGTAGCGGCAGCTCGGTGCCGGGGACGACCTGCGGGAAGCGGTCGGTCAGCCTCAGTTGATCGGCCGAGGCGTTGATGGATACGGAGATGTTGCCGGCGCCGGCCTCGACGGCGCCCATGTGGTCCAGGCGGCGTCCGGCGGCACCCATCTGGGCGAGGATCTCCGACAGGGGCATGGTGGTCACGGTGAATCGTCCTTTCGGTGTTTGTTTCTGGGGAGTTGTTGGTAGATGGCTGGTTGGTGCGGAGCCCGTCTACGGCGGTCGTGGTTGCTGGTTTTAGCCGCGGCCCAGCCGGGCCGCGAAGCGGTCGAGGCTGGCGGCAGTCAGGGGGCTGCCGACGGCGTTGAGGTGCCCGTGGGGCACACCCGCGCAGGTGAGCACCTCGACATCGGCTCCCGCTTGCCGGAGCTGGCGGGCGAAGGCCTCGCCGGAGGCGCGCAGGTCGTCGTTCTCGCAGTTCTCGATGTAGGTGGCCGGCCAGCCCTCCAGCCGGGCGGCGTCCAGGTCCCCGGGGAAGGCGTAGGCGGGTGCGTCCGCGTCGAGCGGGGCGCCGAGGTAGTTGGTGTTCATCGCCGCCATCACGTCGGTGGGTAACCGCAGAATCTGCGGCATCTGCTCCAGCCGCGCCGCCAGCTCCGGGCTGGGGGTGGGCCAGAGCCCGCCGTGGGCCACTGGGTAGGCGAGCAGCGCCTGCCAGGGGGCAGCGCCGTCGTCGACGCCGTGCAGCGTCACCCCGGCGGCCAGGTTCCCGCCCGCGCTGGCACCGCCGACGGCGATGCGGGCGGCGTCGATGCCGATCTCGGTGGCGTGCTCACGCACCCACCGGTAGGCGGCGTAGGCGTCGTCGTGCGGGACCGGGTAGTGGATGCCGCCGGTGCACAGCCGGTAGAAGACCGAGACGACGACCGCGCCGGTGCGGGTGGCTAGGCCCCGGGCGACGGCGTCGGCCTCCGGCATGTCCAGGTCACCGCCGATGAAGGCGCCGCCGTGGTACCACACCAGTCCGGCCCGCAGGCCCGTATCCGTGGCCGGCGAGGGCGTGGGCGGGGCCCAGCCGGGTTCGGGGCGGTAGATGCGCACCGGTATCGGCCCGTGCGGGCCGGGCAGCTCGCAGTCCTCGACGGCGGCGCGGGTGGGCTCCGGCTCCCCGAAGGGTGCTTCCCATGCCTCCATAGCGGCCAAGGCCTCCGCGGCGAAGGGCACCCCGGCGGCCGCGGCGGGATCGGCGGTAGCCAGGTCCTCGGCGCGCGGCGCCGGGAAATCGGCGATCAGGTGCAAGCGCTCGGCATAGGGCGGCAGGAAGCCGCCAGCCAGCGGCGCCACGGGCACGCCGTCGCGGGTGGTGGTGGGCTGCGGCGTCGATGGGGCGGCGCCGGGAGCATCGGTCATGATCTTCTCCGTGGGAAGTGGTGGATGGTGCGGTGGAGTGCGCTGGTGGTGCCCGTACCCCGCGGGGCCGGTGCGCTCAGCCGAACAGCTGGCGCTCGGCGGCGTCCCAGCCGGCGGCCGCGGCCGGGTCGGGGGCGTACTCGGTGATGTCGCAGGAGGCGCGCACCAGCTTTCGCAGCGCGGTCAGGTCGCCCTCGACCAGCCCGGCACCGCGGGCGGCGACGACGATATTGCCCAGGGCGGTGCCCTCGGCGGGCCCGGCCACCACCTTCAGCCCGGTCGCGTCTGCGGCCAACTGGCACAACAGGCGGTTGCTGATGCCGCCCCCGACCATGTGCAGCACACCGACGTGCTTGCCGGAAAGCTCGCTCGCCTCGCGCACCGCGCGCCGGTAGGCCAGGGCGAGGGAGTCGTCGATGCAGCGCACGTACTCGCCGACGCTGCGCGGGCGCGGCTGGCCGGTGCGGATGGCGTAGTCGTCGATGCGGGCAGCCATGTCGCCGGGGTCGAAGAAGACCGGGTCGTTGATGTCGACGATGGTGCGCAGCGGGTCTGCGGCCGCGGCGGCGGCGTCCAGCTCCCGGTAGGAAAGCTCCAGACCCTGCTCACGCCAGGTGCGCACGGCCTCGTTGAACACCCACAGCCCCATGACGTTCTTCAGGTAGCGCACGGTGCCGTCCACGCCGAGCTCATTGGTGAAGTTGGCCCGCCGGGAGGCCTCGGTGAGCACCGGCGCGTCCAGCTCCAGCCCCACCAGCGACCAGGTGCCGCAGGAGACGTAGGCGAAGTCGCTTCCGGCCGCGGGCACGGCCGCCACCGCGGAGGCGGTGTCGTGGGAGCCGACGGCCACCACCGGCGTCGGGGTGCCGTCGGGTCCGAAGACGTCGACGACGTCGCGGCGCACCGGGCCGACGACGGTGCCCGCCTCGACGACGCCCGGTAGCACGCCGTCCAGGTCGAGGCCCAGGTCGGTGCGCAGCCGCTGAAGCAGTGGCGCGGACCAGGTGCGCTCGCGGGAGTCGACCAGGCCGGTGGTGGAGGCGTTGGTGATCTCGGCGACCGGCCTGCCGGTGAGCCAGTAGGTGAGCAGATCGGGCAGCAGCAACATGGTGCGCTGGGCGGAGCAGGCGCCCGGGGCCGCCGGGGCGACGCCGCCGTCGGCCGGAGCGGCGGCGCGGGGCAGGCCGCCGTCGCGGGACTCGGCCACCAGCTGGAAGAGGGTGTTGAAGTCCTGTACCTGCAGTCCGTTGACCGAGTACAGCTCGGCGGCGGGGATGGCCGCGAAGACCTCCGCCGGTACGCCGCGGGTGCGGGGGCAGCGGTAGGAGGCCACCTGCCCGGCGAGTAGGCCGCCCGGGCCGAGCAGTCCGTAGTCGACGCCCCAGGTGTCGATACCGACGGCGGACAGGGGGCCGACGTCGCGCACGGCGGCGAGCAGCCCCTGGCGGATCTCGTCCCACAGGTGCAGCACATCCCAGAACAGGCGTTCGCCGCCGGGCCCGGGCAGGGGGATGGGGCCGTTGGCGAAGCGGCGCGTCTCGGTCAGCTCGATGCGGCCGTCGGCGATGGTGCCGACCATGACGCGCCCGGATGAGGCGCCCAGGTCGACGGCCCCGACGTGGATGGGGCGGGCGTTGGTCATGGTCGGCACCTCTCTCAGGCTCCCCAGCCGGCGGCGGTGCCACCGACGCGCTCGGAGCGGACCTTGTCCAGGTAGCCGGACTCCAGGAAGGCCTTCATCGGGTCGGGGGCCAGACCCTGGGACTCGCGCAGCTCCGCCAGCAGCGGGCGCACGTCGGTGTTGTAGGCGTCAACGAGGATGTCGTTGGCGGCCAGCACGTCGCCGGCGCGCTGCGCCTGGTCGAGGGCCTCACGGTCCACCAGGAGTGCCTTGGCGGTCGCCTCCTGCACGTTGGTGGCGGAGCGGATCTCGCCGGGGATCTTCTCCTCCAGGTTGTGGCACTGGTCGAGCATGAAGTTGACCCCAGAGTCGGGTGCCAGCGCACCGGCGGCGACGATCTCGTTCATGATGCGGAACAGCTGGTAGGGGTCGGCGGCGCCCACAATCAGGTCGTCGTCGGCGTAGAAGCGCGAGTTGAAGTCGAAGGCGCCCAGGCGGCCCAGCCGCAGCAGCTGCGCGACGATGAACTCGATGTTGGTGCCGGGGGCGTGGTGCCCGGTGTCGAGGACGACCTTGGCGCGGTCTCCCAGTGCCAGGCAGTGCACCAGGGAGGTGCCCCAGTCCGGCACGTCGGTGTGGTAGAAGGCCGGCTCGAAGAACTTGTACTCCAGCACCAGCTCCTGATCGTCGTCGAGGGCGGCGTAGATCTCCGCGAGGGAGTCCGCCAGGCGGTCCTGGCGGGCACGGATCGAGTCCTGACCGGGGTAGTTGGTGCCGTCGGCCAGCCAGATCTTCAGAGCCGGGGAGCCGGTGGCGCGCATGATGTCGATGCACTCCAGGTGGTGGTCGATCGCCTTGCGGCGGATCCGCTCATTGGAGTTGGTCAGGGAGCCGAGCTTGTAGTCCTCGTCCTGGAAGACGTTGGAGTTGATGTTGCCGATGGTGACGCCCTGGTCCTCGGCGTGAGCGCGCAACGCCGCGTAGTCGTCGACCTTGTCCCACGGGATGTGCAGGGAGACCCGGGGGGTGACGCCGGTGTACTGGTTGACCTGGGCGACGTCGTCGATCTTCTCGAACGGGTCGCGGGGCACGCCGGCGGTGGTGAAGACGCGGAAGCGGGTGCCGGAGTTGCCGAAGGCCCAGCTGGGCAGCTCGATCGACTGGGTCTGCAGCAGGCTGCGGGCCACATCACTGAGGTCGGATAGCGAGGGGGTGTTGCCGGTCATGGTTTCTCTCCGTTTCGTGAGGGTGGATGGATGCTGGTGGTCCTGTGGTTGGTTCCGTGAGGCGGTGGTTGGTGGTTGCTGTGCCGGCTCTCAGGCGTTGGCGTTGGTGACGCGCTCGCCGTAGCGTTCCAGCTCGATGTCCTCCAGGGACTTGCCCTGGGTCTTGGGAGCGCCGATGGTGCCCACCAGGGTGGAGACCACGAGGAAGCCGATGAGGATGAGGCCGTCGATCATCAGACCGTTGTCCCACTTGAGGATGACCGGGAAGATCAGCGAGATCAGTCCGGAGGCGAGCCGTACCGCGAAGAAGACAATGCCCTGGGCGGCCGAGCGGTACGGGGTGGCGAAGAGCTCTGGGGACCACACCGAGTAGAAGGCCTGGGCGGACGGTCCGGCGGACAGACCCCAGATGATGGTGTACGCGAAGGCGGTCCAGGCGGCGTCGGAGGGGCCGAATACCAGGATGATCCAGGAGAAGATGGCCGCCAGGCCGCCGACCAGATAGTGCCAGCGGTAGGGGACGCGGTCCACCAGGTTCATGAAGATGAAGGTGGAGATGATGACGAAGCCCCACGACAGCATGGAGAACAGGTCGGTTTGGATGGTCTCGTAGCCCATGGAGCCGAGAATGGTGGGCAGGAAGATGCCGTTCTGGGAGGCCGCCTGGTTCCAGCAGGTGTAGATGACGGCCAGGAAGATGAGCGCGGTGATGTTGACGCGGCGGTTGAACAGCTTGCGGAACGCCGTCCACATCGACGGCGGCTTGGCCTGTGCCCCGCCCTTGGCGTTCTGCCAGGTTTCGGACTCCTCCAGGCCCTGCCGGATGTACCAGGTGACCAGGGCGATCACGACCAGGTGAGCGAAGACGATGCGGCTGCCGAGCAGGCCCAGCGGCGCGAGTGCCGCGGCCAGGCCGAAGCCGATGAACGGGCCGAATGACCAGGCCAGCTGAGTGGCTCCGATGTGCTTGCCGCGTTGACCGGTGGGGGCGAATTCGGCGATGTAGGTCCAGCCGGCGGGGACGGAAGCACCCACCGCCAGGCCGACGATTACGAAGCCCGTGAACAGCATGGGCAGGTTGACGGTGAAGACGACGATCAGGCCGCCTAGCGCGTACAGCAGCAGGTCGTAGGTGTAAATGAACTTGCGCCCGTACTTGTCGCACAGGGGGCCGCCGATCAGCGCGCCGATGGCGGCGCCGAAGGCGTTGGAGCTGAAGGCTGCAAGGAGCCCGGCGATGGTGCCGTCGTCGTCGGGGAAGTAGGCGGCGCTCCAGAAGCCGAGCGAGGTGGCGATGGCGATGATGGAGCCGGAGTCGATGTAGTTGGACATGGAGACGGCGGCGGTCGCCTTCCAGCCGGTTAGTGGCTTACGTGCCACGGGTTCCTCCTTGAGTCGTGGGGGATGGGGTGGGGCGGGGGCGTCAGGGAAGATAGAAGTACTGGGGCAGGATCTCGTTGGTGCCGCCGTCGGGCTGGACGAAGTACTGGGCCATCTCCGCCTGCCAGCGGGTGTTGACCTCTTCATCGTTCATGGCGGCCTGGGCGGCGTCGACGTCGTCGGATTCGAAGTAGCCGACGACGAGCCCGTCCCCGGGGCGCAGGAACAGCGAGTAGTTGCGCCATCCGCAGCGAGTCAGGGCCTGGCGCATCTCCTCCCACACGTGCTGGTGGACCTCGACGTAGTCGGTGAGCCGGTCCGGGTGTACGTGCAGTAGGAAGCAGCAGCGGTGAGGGGAGCGGGCGGAGGTCGTGCTGAGTAGCTCGGTGAGGGCCGCTTGCTTGGTGGTGCCCGAGGCGGAGGCGTCGGCGGTGGGGGAGTCGGTCATGGAACGTCCTTGTTCGGTTCGAGCGCCGTGGTTTTCACGGTGCCGGTCAACGGCGTGAACCGTTTCAACGCAATCGACTGTAGTCCGTTGGCTGGGCGCTCGTCAAGCGCGGATGGGAACTGCTGGGTGCGGTCGTTGCTTGCGCGCGACATGCTGGCGTGCGAGGCTTTGTAACGTCCTGATGACGTTGCCCTTACGTTGGCCAGTACATGCGAGGAGCTGCCCATGCATCATTTCCTGAGTTTCCCGACCGGCTCGTCCGGGCTCGGCTCGTCCGGGCTGCGCCGTGCCGCCGCGGGTGCTGCGGCGTTGCTGCTGGCTTGTGGGCCGGTGGTTGCGTGCTCGCAGGACCCTGGCGGTGGTGCCTCGGGGGTTCCGGCCTACGATCCGGAGGCGGCTGCCTCGGCAAGGGCCTCGGAGTCGGCCGCGGCGGCCCAGGCATCGGCGTCGGCTGCTGCTTCTGCCGAGGCGGCCGGCGTGGTGACGGCGGAGTCGCTGTCCACCGACCGCTACCAGGTCACCTCCATCCCCGAGGACCTGGACGAGCAGCAGACCGAGGTCCTGAGGGCCTTCGTCCACTACGACCAGGTCACCTGGAACATCTGGTTCACCCGCACCGGCGCAGAGAACGCCCAACCCCTCATGACCACAGAGGCATACCAAAGACTCACGAACGGTCTTGAGGAACTCGGCGATGGGCGTACCGATGGGACAGTCAGAGTTTCAGTTGAGGCGGTTACCGTCCTTGCCTATATGCAGGCGCAGGTCGTGATCTGCGGCGACCAGTCTGATCTCATTTCCTATGATGAGGACGGAAATGATATCAGTAATCCGGAGACCCTCCAAGGGCGTTATGGGACCGTTATTGCCATGGTGTATGAGGATGGGGTTTGGAAGGAATCGGATGAGGCAACTCTGACTGTAAACGAATGTGTGGTGTGAGAATGGTGGGCTTCAAGGGGCGATTGCTGTCAATAGCTTACGTCACGGTACTGTTATTTGCTGTGTCGGTCGGTATTGTTCCAGCCGCTTATGCAAAAGAGATACAAGACGTCCATGCCGGTTCTGGTTCGTCGTCTGGTTCGGTTGCCCAGGGCGGGGATGGTTCGGTGACGATAAGTGTCACGGCAGCCTCCACGTCGGCTGCCGCTGACGGCTCGGGCGGCAGCCCTGGTGGTGGTGCTTCGGCGTGGTCGCAGTCGGTGACTACTGCGGTGCATCCGGTGTGCTGGTACACGCGGGGCATGTCGGGCGCAGAGACCGCGAAGTGGCTGGAGTCTCCGGATGGCGCCGCTGTTCGGCCTGTTCGACCGCAATAACAGCTTCGACCGCAATGACAACAACGACGACCCGGAGGGGCTGGAGGAGCAGAAGACGCGTTGCCCCGACTGTGAGTCCTGTGCGGACGGTGTCGAGGGCTACTGGTGCGTGGTGCCCTGTTCCTCGGAGCTGGTGGATGGTGGCGGCCTGCACGACAAGGCCTGCATGAGGCCCCCTCGTCCTGCGTGAGGCTCCCTCTTTTCGGGAGCACGGGCGCGGGCCCGACGCCCCATTTGGTTGCCCGCTAGTACGTTTGGCTTGACGGCAACGGCCCGGCAGGGGCGCCGGCGCTCACGCTCAGGAACAACAGGAGCAGCGGAGGCGCTGAAGCCGCCTCCGCCGGCCCTGGCCGGGTTGCGCACACGCCGGGGGCGTGCGAGGCTTTGTAACGTCCTGATGACGTTGCCCTTACGTTGGCCAGTACATGCGAGGAGCTGCCCATGCATCATTTCCTGAGTTTCCCGACCGGCTCGTCCGGGCTGCGCCGTGCCGCCGCGGGTGCTGCGGCGCTGCTGCTGGCGTGTGGGCCTTTGGTTGCGTGCTCGCAGGACCCTGGCGGTGGTGCCTCGGGGGTTCCGGCCTATGATCCGGAGGCGGCTGCCTCGGCAAGGGCCTCGGAGTCGGCCGCGGCGGCCCAGGCGTCTGCGTCGGCTGCTGCTTCTGCCGAGGCGGCTGGTGTGGTGACGGCGGAGTCGCTGTCCACGGAGCGGCATGTGATCACATCGATCCCCGAGGACCTGGACGAGCTGCAGACCGAGGTCCTGAGGGCCTTCGTCCACTACGACCAGGTCACCTGGAACATCTGGTTCACCCGCACCGGCATCGAGGACGCCCAACCCCTCATGACCGCGGAGGCATACCAAAGGCTCACGAACAACGTGGACCAGGCTGTCGCCGGACACACTGACGGTACGGTGAGGGTCGCGGTGACGTCGGTGTACTTGACGTCGCTGGATGCTGTACGGCCCGAAGCCGTGGTTGAGGTCTGTGCCGACCAGACCGACCTGGTGAAGTATGACGCTGAGGGCAATGACATCAGCAACCCTGACACTTTGCAGGTGCGGCGCAATATCCGCGTCACCATGGTGTACGAGGACGGCACCTGGAAGGAAGCCTCCGAGGGAACCCTGTCGATCAACGAGTGCACGGTGTGACCCCAATGCGGCAGACAACTCGAAAACTAGCCGCGCTGGCGGGCGCAGCGCTCCTGTTAGCCACATCATTCGTAATCACGACTCCGGCCCAAGCCTTCGAGCTGGACGATGAAACTGCTGGCGGCTCGTCTTCCGGTTCGGTTGCCCAGGGCGGGGATGGCTCGGTGACGATAAGTGTCACGGCAACCTCCACGTCGGCTGCGGCGGATGGGTCGGCTGGTTCCGGTGGTGGGGTGGTGTCGTGGTCGCAGTCGGTGACTACTACGGTGCAGCCGGTGTGCTGGCATATTCCCTTTAGGACGGGTGAGGAGACTGCTAGCTTGTTGGAGTCGGACGCTACTATCTATAACGTCACCCGTTTTAGTGGTCATACGCTGGAAGAGTATCGTTCTCGTTTCCCGGATTACGAGTCTCATGCGTCCGACTCAGAGGGGTATTGGTACATTCCCCAGTGCTCTCCCGAGTATTACAGGGGGGAGGATCTTGCGGACTTCAGCGCGTTGTCAAAGAGTTGGGTTGAGAGGAACATGGCTGTATGGGTTCCTGCTGGTAGTTCGCCCCCGGAGCCCGAGATAGATGGTGAGACGTTGGCGCGGGCTGCGTGGGATGCGGTGACGATCCCGACCGCCACGATCGGCTACAACCCCATGGTCGGGGACATGCAGGCCACGATCGTGGGCTGGGATACCTGGGTGTGGGCCACCGGCGACACCCCCAGGGAAGTGACCGTGACGGCTACAGCGGGTGCCACCACCGCCACAATCACGGCGACGGCTTCGATGCTGACTTTGCAGCCCAAGGACGGCACTGCCAAGTGCACCGGGTTCGGGATCCCGTGGAGCCAGGACAACGACTCCAGGGGAACGGACTGCAAGATCATCTTCAACCGCTCCAGCGCCCACTTCAAGGACTCTGTGACGCCGGTGGATGTCAAGGTGTCCTACGCGATCGAGTACACGGCTTCTGATGGCGCCACCGGAACCATGGACACCCACACCACCAGCACAACCACCACCATACCGGTAGCCGAGATCCAGACGCTCAACACCAGACCCACCACCGAACCATGAGTAGCCCTTCCCTGCTCTATCTGTAAGAGCAGGGAACTCTGCTTGTTGTTTCACCAGTCGCCGCCGTAGTGTTCATGAGAGTTATTCATGGGGTGTATATGAATATGAGTGCGAGTGTGGCGGGGATGGTTGTCGGGAAGGTTTTGATTGGTCTTCTGTAGCCGGTGTGCAGGGTGCGCCAGGTCTTGAGGTTGGCGATGGCTCTTTCTACTACGTAGCGGATGCGGTTGATGGAGGGGTTGTAGGCCCTGTCGGCCTCTGGCAGGGGGTGTCCGGGCTGCTTCCTGACCGGGGTGGTCATGTCCAGCCCGATATAGTCCTTGTCCCCGATACGGAGGGCAGCTGTGGCGCCGTCGGGCAGGTCTTGGGGCGGGATGTCCAGTAGGCCCGAGGCCCGCAGTGCGGCGGCGTCATGCACGGATCCGGGCAGTGGGTCGCAGACCCAGGCGATCGCCCCGGAGGGGGTGCAGGCGACCTGGACGTTCAGCCCGGTGGTGCGGTACTTGCCGGAGAACAGTCCCGGGACGTCCTTCCAGTCCCAGGTCTTCAGCGCGGTGCCGTCAATGATCAGCACCTGGGTGGGGTCGATGTCCTCCACCGCGGACACGTTGTCTGCCAGGGCATCGGCAATGAGAGCGGTGTAGGAGCTGATGATGCGGGAGACGGTGGGCTGGGAGACGTCGAAGGACTCCGCCAGGACCTGCTGGGTGAGGTTGTGGCGCAGCGCCATGACCGTTAGCTTGACTCGCTGGTACAGGCCCAGGGCCCGGCTGCCGACCTTGGGCAGCTCACCGTGCTTGTGTAGGGCGGCGCACAGGTCGGCGAGCTGGTGGCGGTCAAGCTTCGTGCTAGCATTCATAACCGGCGGCTCGTTCTTAGAGGATATTCGATGGACAAACGAATCCTCGCAGGAACGAGCCGCCCTAGCACACACCCGCCACACGCGCGTGTCGCAAATCCCCCACACCCCCCCATGAATAACCCTCCAGGGCGACTGCACCCAGGTGTGCATGCGTATCGCGTCGCAACGTAACGGCGTGCTGCAAAAATGCGGCACTCAGGACAAGAGCTTTAGGTGGTCTCATTTGATAACTTTGGCTGCCTGTCCCTCGTCGTAGCCAAGGCTGTAGCCAGCATTAATCTCGGTGTCGAGCATGTGCATGGTGGGATCGTTGACTAGCGTTCTCCAGTTCATATAGCCCTGTGCGGCGTCGGGGGCCATGGGATCAGACGCGGTGATGGTGGGTTTCCCGTCGACCTCGGTGTAGAAGGAGAATGGGCCTCCGTTGTTGCCGGTAGCAGCCGCCTCCATGGTGGCGTCGCTGAGCAGGCCGTAGTTCGCAGCATCAACGTAGGCCTGAGCACGCAGCACGGTCCTGATATCAGCGACGTCGATGGTGTCGGAAGTACTGTCGCCTGCTCGCAGCTCAGCAATGCCATCGAGATAACCCGTGGTCATGCCCGCATGCTGGTGTCTTCCTAGTAATGTCTCGCTAGGGTCGGTTGCCGTGGGCATCTTTGAGTCGATCTGGTCGTGGTTATACTCGAGCATGGCGGTAACCAGTGTGTCTGCGGCGTGCTCGTCGTCGATGACACGGTACAGGACGGTCTCGAACTGTGCGTCAGTCACGAGGCCA